>CACHYX010000011.1 GCA_902584225.1 uncultured Pelagibacteraceae bacterium | reverse complement strand
CCACTAGCATTCGTTGGTAAAGGAGTTTGTTTTGACACTGGGGGTATATCTTTAAAGCCAGCAAGATTTATGGAAGATATGACTTACGATATGGCTGGTTCGGCAGTGGTTGTAGGTCTTATGAAAAATTTAGCACTTAGAAAATCAAAAGTTAATGCTGTTGGTGTTGTAGGACTAGTTGAAAATATGCCAGGAGGTAATGCTCAAAGACCTGGAGATATAGTCAAATCTTACAGTGGAAAAACTATTGAGGTATTAAATACTGATGCAGAGGGAAGATTAGTTTTAGCGGATGCCATAACTTTTACAGAGAAAAAATTTAAACCTAATTTAATTATAGATCTTGCTACACTTACGGGTGCTATAGTTGTCGCATTGGGATCAGAGTATGCTGGATTATTTTCTAACAACGATAATTTATCTAAGCAAATTCATGAAGCTGGTGAAAAAGTTGAGGAAAAAGCATGGAGACTCCCATTGCACTCTAATTACGATAAACTTATGAATTCCAAAAATGCAGACATGCAGAATATTAATTATGTTGGTGGAGCAGGGTCGACTACAGCAGCTCAGTTTTTGCAAAGATTTATTTTAAACAAAACACCATGGGCTCATTTAGATATTGCTGGGATGGCTTTTTCAAAATATGCCGGAGCTCTTAATTCAAGTGGGGCAACAGGTTATGGAGTAAGATTGTTAAATAAGTTTATTGAGGATAACTATGAGTAAAGTTGAACAAACTCTTTCATTGATTAAACCTGATGCAGTTGAGAGAAATTTAGAAGAAGAGATAAAACAATTCTTTATTAAATCTGGTTTTAAAATTACTAAACAAAAAAAAGTAAAATTAGAAAAAAAAGATGCTGAAATTTTTTATAAAGTACATGAAACAAAACCTTTTTATAATGATCTTTGTAACTATCTTTCTTCTGGGCCTATTGTTGCAATGATACTTGAAAAGGTAGATGCAGTTTCTGAAAATCGAAAAGTTATGGGAGCTACTGATCCTACAAAAGCAGATGAAGGAACAATACGAAAAAAATATGGAATATCTATTGATAAAAATTCGGTTCATGGTTCAGACAGTGTTGAAAATGCTAATAAAGAAATTAATTTCTTTTTTAAGACCTAACTAGTTTTTCTAAAACTAGAGGATAAAGTTTATTCTCTTCTTTAAGCACCCTTTTTTCCAATTTTTTTAAAGTATCTTTTTTGAAAATCTTAACCTTCTTTTTTGCAATGATCTTACCAGAATCTAATTTTTTACTTACATAATGTATTGTGCATCCTGAAAATTTTTCTTTAGCTTCTAAGGCTCTTTTGTGTGTGTTAAGTCCTTTGTACTTTGGTAATAAAGATGGATGAATATTAATTATTTTATTCTTAAAAAAATTCAGAAAATATGGGCTTAAAATTTTCATAAACCCTGCTAAACAAATAAACTTTATATTTTTATTGATGAGGATTTTTGCTAATTTTTTTTGTTCAATTTTTAAAAATGATTGGGAAATAACTTTAGTTATAATTTTATTTTTTTTTGCAATTTTTAATCCAGCAGCATTCTTTTTATTACTTATTACATATGCAATTTTATAATTACAAGTTTTCTTATTTGATCTTAAAATTAAAGCTTTAAGATTTGTTCCCCTTCCCGAGATAAAAACAGCAATATTAACCTTTTCCTTGATCACATTACCAACTTATATTGTTAGTATATTTTACTTTACTTTTATTTCTAACTATTTCTCCAATTATGTAGGGGCGGTATTTCTTTGGAAAAAACTTTAAAATTTTATGAAAATTATTTTTTTTAATTATCAAACAAAAACCCACACCACAATTAAAAGTTTTGAGCATTTCTTTTTGAGAAACACCATTTTTGTTTATCCAACTAAAAATTTTATGGGTTTTTATTTTATCTAAATCTATTCTTGCACAAAGATTTTTTGGTATTACTCTTTCAATATTGTCACCAATACCTCCACCTGTTATGTTTGCACATCCATTAATTAGTTTTCTATCAAGCAAATTCATAATTTCTTTTACATAAATTTTAGTGGGTTTTAATATTTCATTCCGCAAAAATTTATTTTTTTTAATATTGATTTTCTTTTTTTTTAAAACTTCTCTTAATAAGGAATATCCATTTGAATGAAGTCCGCTAGAAGGTATTGCTAAAATCAAATTATTTTCTTTTATCTTTTCCTTCTTTAACACATTATTCTTGTTTACAAGTCCTACAGAAAATCCAGCCAAATCAAATTTATTTTTAGAGTAGGTTCCCGGCATTTCAGCTGTTTCTCCGCCCACTAATTGACAGTCACTCATTTTGCAACCTTCATGTATACCTTTAATAATATTTTTTAATTTTGTTAAATTTATTTTATCAATTGAAATGTAATCTAAGAAAAAAAGTGGTTTTGCTCCAAGTACCAGAATATCATTTACACACATTGCAACCAAATCTATTCCAATTGTATTAAATTTATTTAAAATATTTGCTATTTCAAGTTTAGTTCCAACACCATCAGTGCTACTTACCAATAAAGGATTATTAAATTTTTTTGGAATTTGGTTTATTGAACCAAAACTACCTATATTTTTAAATTTATTTTTAGAATTTCCTTTTTTGGTTAATTTAGATATATATTTAATGAATTGATTAGATGCATTTATGTTTACTCCACTTTTTTGATATGTAAATTTATATTTTTTCATAATTTAAAATGTTTTTAAAAAAAAATTTTTTGAAGCCATCATCTTATATAGTTTTTACTATATTTGTAATATTTAATATTTGTTTTATTCACACTAATACTTTTGGCAAAATTTTCAAAATTCAAGACATAGAAATTGAAGAACCTTTTAATTCTAATTTTAATAAGGAAAAAGTTATCAACAAAGCATTTGTTGAAGCCTTTGATATTCTTTTAAATAGCTTAATAACCTCTAATGATAAAAATAAAATTAAAAATACACAATTAAAAGATATTAAATATCTTATCGATTCTTTCACTATTACAAATGAACAGTTCCTAAATAAAAATTATCAAGCAAATTTCGAGGTAAATTTTGATAAGCCTAAAATTTTAAATTTTTTTGAGAAGAAAAATATATTTCCATCAATGTATAAAAAAAAAGAATTTCTGACATTACTTATTCTTATAGATAATGATGAAGACAATGCTATTTTGTTTGATAGAAATCCCTTCTATAAAAAATGGAATGATGATACAAAAAATTTTTCCCAAATAAATTATGTATTGCATGAAGAAGACATTCTCGATCTAAAGTTTATTAACGAAAACAAAGATATAATTGAAAATTTTAAATTTGATCAAATTGTAAAAAAATATGATACAGAGGATTACATAGTTGCAATATATTTTAAGAACAAGAATAATTTAAGGGTGCTTTCAAAAATGTTTTATGAAGGTAAAGTAAAGATTTCAAATCAAAGTTATAAAAAATTTGATATTTCGGATGATTTACAACTATTAAATATTATTGAAAAAACTAAGATTTTTTTTGAAGATATTTGGAAACAAAATAACCAAATTAATACCTCAATCAAACTTCCAATAAATATTTCTATTAATTCAAAAAAAGTTAAACAAATTCAATTAATTGAAAATTATTTAGCACAGCTTGATTTGGTTTCAAACTTTTATATTACGAGTTTTAATAATAATAATACAATTTATAAAATAATTTTTAATGGTAATCCAAATCAATTTTTAACCTTAATGAAAGAGAAAGATATCGATATAGATACTAATCTAGAAATATGGAAAGTAAGATAAGAGACCTAAGGCAAGAAATATTTAAATTTGAGCAATTATCAAATTTTGATAAAAATGATTTTTTTGTAAGCGAATGTAATTATTTTGCATTTAATTTAATCAAAAGCTGGCCTAATTGGGAAAAAAAAATATTAAATATTTATGGTGAGAGGAAATCAGGAAAGTCTCATTTATCAGAAATTTTTTTAGAAAACAAAAAAGGTATCAAATTAAAATTAAAAGATTTGAATAATAAAATATTTGGTAGAATTAAGGGATATGAAAATATTGTAATTGAAGATTTTAATGAAAGATGTGATGAGGAAGCGGCTTATTCTTTAATTGATATGGTTGAAAAAGAGAACAAATATTTATTGATAACATCTGTGAAAGCTGTAAATGAGATGGAGATAAAGCTTAAAGATTTGAGTTCAAGGTTTAAAAATATTCTTACAGCGAAAATTGAAAAGCCAGATGATGAACTTATTCACGCACTTATTGTTAAGAATTTTTCAGATAACCAAATAATTTTAGATAAAAAACTAATAAATTTTATCTGTAAAAGAATAGCTAGATCTTACGATAAAATATCTGAATTTATATGTACAATTGACGAAATTAGTTTAAAAAAAAAAAAACCTATTAATTTGAAAATAATTAAAGAAATTTTAGGAGTATCAAATTGAATAAATTTAGAACACATACTTGTGGTGAACTTACAAAAAAATTTACTAAAAAAGATGTAATATTATCTGGCTGGATAAATAAAAAAAGAGATCATGGAAATCTTCTTTTTGTCGACCTAAGAGATCATTATGGCATAACGCAATGTGTAATTGATAAAGAAAATAAATTTTTTAAAGAATTAGAAAAGCTTCAACTTGAAACAGTTATCAAAGTAAATGGAAAAGTTATTGAAAGAACCAAAGAGACAATTAATAAAGATCTTTTAACAGGGGAGATTGAAGTTGCTATTGACAAATTCCAAATTATTGGAAAAACAAAAGAGTTGCCTCTCCCTGTTTTTAGTGATCAAGAATATTCTGAGGAGATAAGACTTAAGTATAGATTTCTAGATTTAAGAAGAAAACAAATTCATAATAATATTATCTTAAGATCAAAAGTAATTTCCTTTATTAGAAAAGAAATGGAGAAGATGGGTTTTTTAGAGTTTCAAACTCCCATATTAACTTCATCAAGCCCTGAGGGAGCAAGAGACTTTCTTGTTCCAAGTAGATTAAATCCTGGAAAATTTTACGCTTTGCCCCAAGCACCGCAACAATTTAAACAACTAATAATGATTTCAGGATTTGACAAATATTTTCAAATTGCGCCTTGCTTTAGAGACGAGGATGCAAGAGCAGACAGAAGTCCTGGGGAATTTTACCAATTGGATCTAGAGATGTCATTTGTTGAACAAGAAGATGTTTTTTCAGTAATTGAAAATCTGTTTCTAAAATTGTTTAAGGAATTTTCAAGTAAAAAACTAGCAAGTGAAAAGTTTCCTAGAATAAAATATTCAGAAGCAATTGAAAAATATGGAACAGATAAACCAGATCTTAGAAATCCCCTGGTTATTTCGAATATTTCAGAAATTTTTAGCAGAGAGGACGTTAAATTTGATATTTTTAAAAGAGAGACTTCAAAAGGAAAAGTTGTTAAGGCCATCATTACAAAAAATACAAAAGACAAGCCTAGAAGTTTTTTTGACAACATTGATAATTGGGCAAAGAAAGAAGGTTCAGGTGGTTTAGCATATTTTACCTTTATTGAAGAAAATAATAAAATTGTAGGCAAAGGTCCTGTTGGAAAGTTTTTTTCTTCAGAAGCTTGTGAAAAAATTTTAAAATTAACTAATTCTAAAATTGGTGACAGTATTTTCATGTCATGCGGACAAAAAAAAGATGTTGAAAAAATTCTTTCTTTAGCAAGAAATAAGATTGCTGAAGATTTGAACTTAATATCTAATGATATATTTTCATTTTGTTGGATAATTGATTATCCTATGTATGAATTAGATGAAAAGACAAAAAAAATTAAATTTAGTCATAATCCTTTTTCAATGCCTCAAGGGGATATAAAAGAAATCGATTTTTCCAAGCCATTAGAAATCAAAGCATACCAATATGATATAGTTTGTAATGGAATAGAGTTATCCTCTGGCGCTATTAGAAATCATATTCCAGAATTAATGTATAAACTTTTTGAAATAGCTGGATACAAAAAAAAAGATGTAGATAGCAAGTTTAGTGGAATGATAAATGCACTAAGTTATGGTGCACCTCCTCACGGTGGAATAGCTCCAGGGATTGACAGAATAGTAATGCTGCTTGCTAATGAAGCTAATATTAGAGAGGTTACAATGTTTCCAATGAACCAGAACGCTCAAGATTTGATGATGTCAGCACCATCTGAGGTCAGCGAAGATCAATTAAAAGAACTTCAGCTTTCAATTGCCAAAAAAAAATAATTACTTTTTTCCTTTAAGATTTATTCTGATATCGGATAAGTCAATAAGTTTTCTTTTATAATCGTTTCTTACAAAACCCTTACTGGTGATATCTTTTACAATTTTAATTAACTCGTTATTTTCATCATTTACAGCACCTGCATTTTTTTCATCCATTTTGTCTGATCTCCCAATTGATGGAGTGTGAGCAAGATCTTCTCTATTTAAGTATGAAATAGCAAGTTCTCTAAAAATATAATCTAAAATAGATGAGGCAGAAAGGATTCTGTCATTGCCGTAAACTTTCCCCGATGGTTCAAATTTTGTATCTACATAAGCACTAACAAATTCGTCTAATGGAACGCCATACTGCAAACCTAAAGATATAGCTATTGCAAAATTGTTCATTAAAGCTTTCACTAGCTCACCTTCTTTACTAGTATCGATAAAAATTTCACCAATCTTTCCGTCCTCATATTCACCTGTATGTAAATAAACTTTGTGATCTCCTATGGTAGCTTTTTGTATATAACCTTTTCTTCTGTCGGGCATGCCAAATCTTTTATTAACTGACTCATTAAGATTTTTAACAAAAGTATTATTCATATTTTTATTGTCATCAATTTTGTTTACTTTTTTGACTTGTTTTTCTTTATCGCTGAGATTATCTACTGTTTTAAGATTCTTATCTAAATTCTTAGTTTTTCGATTATCAATTTTCATGTCTAATATTTCAAATTTTCCATCTTCTTTTTTTTCAAGATTTTCTAATTCTTTTTCGTCTATTTTATCTAGGTAGTGACTGACTTTAAAAGTGCAGGTATAAAAGGTTTCAACGAGATATTTTGCCATAATAATAATTTCCTTATTTATTTTGAGTCTTAGAGATTCTATTGTATATACAAAATTAATTTTTAGTCTAACTTATTTTTTACAATTTAAAATTGAAAAAAAACTAATTTTTTATGTTGACTCTATTTAAACAAATTTTCACTTGGTGGAATCACCAAACTCTAGGCACAAGACTTCACACTTTTTTCAAAGGAAAATTTGTTGGCAAAGATGAAAAAGGTAACAAATACTATGAGAGTAAAAATGGACGAAGATGGGTTATATATAATGGAGAAGTAGATTCAACAAAAATACCAAATGAATGGTTTTCTTGGATTCATTTTACAAAAAATAAAATAGAAAAAGTCCAAAATCAAAAAAAATTCTCTTGGCAAAAGTCCCACAAACCTAACCTTACTGGAACAGACAAAGCCTATCATCCAAAAAAAAGTGAAAATGAAAATAAAAAATATAAATCTTGGAAAGAGTAAAATCTCATTAATTTCAATTTTCTTTTATCTTTTAACGATAAGTACTGTTCAAGCTGATGATCTTGATTATTTTGGAAAAAAAATTGATATCAGAATTTTAGATAAGCTTAGTTCAAAAAGCAAACTATTAAAGCTAGATATTGGTGAAAATTTTTCTTACAAAAATTTGGAAATCAAAGTATTGAAATGCAAAAATTCTAAATTTGATGATAATCCAGAAATAACTACTTATTTACAAGTTAAAGATAGTAAAAATTCTAATAACGATGAAGTTTTTGTTTTTAACGGATGGACTTTTTCATCTAGTCCATCGATCCAAGTTTTTGATCACCCAGTTTATGACTTGTGGATTTTAAAGTGTTATTAAACAATTTTTTCATTATCCAGCCAAGTTACATTAAATTTTGACTCAATAAATTTTTCGTGATTTAAAAGTTTTTTGTGCAACTTAATTGTTGTTGTAATTCCCTCTATAACAAATTCATCTAAAGATCTTAAAGTTCGCTGTATTGCTTCTGTTCTGTTTCTTCCATGGCAAATTAATTTACATACCATGCTGTCATAGTAAGGTGTTACTTTAAAACCTTGATAAATTGAACTATCCACTCTTGTTCTAAACCCAGATGGTTGATGACACATTCCAATTAATCCTGGAGATGGCTGAAAATTTCTACTTGGGTCCTCTGCATTTATTCTACATTCTATAGCATGACCTCTTGGGTTAATGTCAGACTGTTCTAAGGCAGTATTTCCTGTAAATGCAATCCATATTTGTTCTTTAATGATATCTATTCCAGTTACCATCTCTGTAACAGGATGTTCAACTTGTACTCTTGTATTCATTTCTAAAAAATAAAATTTTCCATCTTCATAAATAAACTCTACTGTTCCAGCTCCTTCGTAACCAATTTTAGATACCATATTAACTGTCCTATCGAAAAGATCTTTACGAATTTCATCAGTTAAAACAGGACTTGGAGTTTCTTCAATTAATTTTTGATGTCGCCTTTGAACAGAGCAGTCTCTTTCATGTAAGTGAACTGTATGATTTTTTCCTGAAAGTACCTGAACTTCAATATGACGTGGATTTTGAAAAAATTTTTCAATATAAACTTCATCATTCGCAAAAAACTTTTTGGCTTCTGATTTAGCAGTCAAAAATAAGTTATCAAATTCTTTTTCAGACCTAACAATTTTCATTCCCTTTCCACCACCTCCACCAGCAGCTTTTATTAGGATAGGAAAACCAATTTCTTTAGCTAACTTTTTACCACTTTCTAAATCTGAAATACCACCTTCTGAACCTTCAATAACAGGAAGGCCATATTTTTTTGCAATTTTTTTTGCCTCAATTTTATCTCCCATCATTTTAATAAGTTTTGAGGACGGTCCAATAAACTTTATATTGTTTTCTTCAAGCATACTGGCAAAATTAAAATTTTCTGACAAAAATCCATATCCTGGATGAACTGCCTCAGAATTTGTTATTTCTATCGCTGATAATATTGCAGGAATGTTTAAATAACTATTAGCAGGTTGATGTGAGCCAACACAAACACTCTCATCGGCTAATTTAACATGCATACTTTCTTTATCTACATCTGAATGAATTGCAACTGTTTGAATTCCCCATTCTTTACATGCCCTAATAATTCTAACAGCTATCTCACCTCTATTAGCAATTAAAATTTTTTTAAACATTTTTAATCGATTACGATAAGAGTCTGTCCATATTCAACGGGCTGACCATCTTCAACGTTTATGCTCTTAACAATACCATCTTTTGGAGAGGGAACATGATTCATTGTCTTCATAGCTTCAACTATCATAACAGTGTCACCTTTTTTAATTTTTTTTCCAGTTTCAACAAATTTTTTTGCTCCAGGCTCGGGTGCTAAATAAGCTGTCCCAATAATTGGTGACTTGATTTCAGTTCCAGATACAGGTTCTGTTTTTCTATTATTTTTTTCAATTGTAATTTCTGGCGATATGTTTTGACTTACCTTTGTCTGCCTAGACACTTTAATCTTTGTATCTTTTTCAGAATATTCAAGCTCAGTTAGCTTAAATTCCTCAAGATTATCAACAAGCTCTTTAATTAATTTTTTATTAATTTTCATTTTTTAAGAGTTTATGCATTGCTATTATGGCTAAAATATATCCTTCACTTCCAAGACCAAAAATTCCACCATTTACTACATCACTTATAAGAGATTTTTGTCTAAATTCCTCCCTTTTATAAATATTTGATATATGGACCTCTATTTTTTTTTTTTTATAAATTTCTAATGCATCTCTTATCGCTACGGATGTATGAGTGAATGCCGCAGCATTAATGATAATTCCATCAAATTTTTCATTTGCTGATTGTATTATAGAAACTATTTCACCTTCGACATTGGATTGAGTAAATTCAACTTTAAGATCAAGTTCTTTACATTTTTCCTCACATTTTTTTTTTAAATCCTCATAAGTTATTGAACCATATTGTGATTGTTCTCTTTGACCTAATAGATTAAGATTTGGACCATTTAGAAAAAGTATATTTAAACTCATAAGTTATACATAATGAAAAAAACTAAAAAAATCAAAATTATTTTAAACGGAAAGTCGAGATCTTTGCAAAAGACAACATCAGTTTATGATTTAATGAGGTCTTTAAAATTATCGTCAGATAAAGTCGCGATTGAATTGAATAAAGAAATAATAAATAAGAAAACAATAAAAAATTTATATTTAAAAAATAAAGATAAGGTTGAAATAGTGCATTTTATTGGAGGGGGCTAATGAAGGATTTTTTAAAAATTGCTAATAAAAAGTTTAAGTCTAGATTAATTGTTGGTACTGGAAAATATAAAAGTTTTTCAGAATGTGCGAAAGCAATTAAATATTCAGGTGCTGAAATAGTTACAGTAGCAGTTAGGAGAGTAAATATATTTGATAAAAAGAAACCTTTGTTAATGGATTATATCGATCCAAAAACAATAACTTATCTTCCAAACACAGCTGGATGCTTTACCTCAGAAGACGCACTCAGGACTTTGCGATTGGCAAGAGAAATAGGGGGCTGGAAATTAGTAAAACTTGAAGTTTTAGGTGATAAAAAAAATTTATTTCCAGACATGATTGAAACTCTAAGATCAACAGAAATTTTAACAAAAGAAGGATTTAAAGTTATGGTTTACTGTAGCGATGATCCGCTGATGGCAAAACGTTTAGAAGATTCTGGTGCAGTTGCTATTATGCCATTAGCAGCTCCAATTGGATCTGGATTAGGAATTCAAAATTACACAAATATAAAGATAATAAGAAATCAGACTAAACTACCTGTTATAATTGATGCTGGTATTGGTCAAGCCTCAGATGCTACTATTGCAATGGAATTAGGTTGTGATGGGGTTTTGATAAATACAGCTATTGCCAAAGCAAAGAAACCATTTGAAATGGCTGAAGCTATGAAGTTTGCAGTTATTGCTGGAAGAAAGTCATTTGTCTCTGGAAGAATTTCAAAGACGTTACATGGATCTCCATCAACAACGAATAAAGGTATTATTTAGGTCTCTTACTTTTATTTTTTCTAAAAAATTTTTTCTTTTTAAAATTTTTTGATTTAAATTTTGGCTTGCCTTTAAGGTTTTTTTCAATTTTTTTTTCGGCTGTAATTTTTTTAAGTTCAACGGTATTTTCAAGTGTCTCTAAAACTTTTTTACTTTTGTTTAAAAATTCAATTTTATACTCAGGAACTAAAAGAGACAAATCTCCCACAAAAGATATTTTAATTTTATTTTTCTTCTCAATATAAAGTATATCTTCCTTGAAGTTTTCATTAAGAAAATTTTTAATTTTTTCAGGTAAAGTGATTTGGACTAATTTTGATTTATTCTTAATAGCATTAATCTCAACAGTTTTAATTACTTTTTGAGCAAATGATTCATTAGTTAAAGAAATATTCCATTGAACACTGCTTTCCCTTAATCTCTGACGAGACATTTCGAGTAATCCAAAACTACTTATTCTTCCAATTTGAATTCTAGCTCTATCTTTTCTACATCTTTCTTTTAATCGTCTTTCTACTTGTCTTCTGTTTCCAAAGCTCATCATATCAATAAAATCTATTATAATGAGTCCGGATAAATCTCTTATTTTTATTTGTCTTGCAATTTCTTCTGTTGCTTCAAGGTTAGTATCTAGTGCAGTGCTTTCAACATTTTTTTGTTTAATTGATCTTCCCGAGTTAACATCAATCGAGACTAAAGCCTCTGTCGGATTAATAACTAAATATCCGCCTGATGATAGTTTAACTTGGGTATCATAAATATCATTTAATTTATTCTCAATGTTTTCCTTGATAAATAATGGGACTTTGTCTCTATATTTTTTAATTTTTTTTACATGACTAGGCATTAAAATTTTCATAAAATTTTTTGCTTTTTGATATCCTTCATTACCATCTACAATTATGTTTTGAGTTTCATCATCGTATATATCTCTTAAAGTTCTCTTAATAATATCACTTTCCTGGTGAATTAATTTCGGCGCGATAGAGTTCATTGCGTTTTCTTTAATTGTTTCCCACGACTTTATTAAACTTTGAAGATCATAATTAATCTCATTTTTGCTCTTATTTGATCCTGCAGTTCTTACAATCAACCCCATTTCTTTTGGAATAGTTATTTCGTTAAGAATTGATCTTATTTTTTTTCTTTCACCCGAGTTAAAAATTTTTCTAGAAATACCACCCCCTTTAGGAGTGTTTGGCATTAAGACTATATATTTACCCGCGATAGATATAAAAGTTGAAAGAGCTGCACCTTTTAGGCCTCGCTCATCTTTCAATACCTGAACTAATATAACCTGATTTGGTTTTATAACTTCTTGAATTTTATATCTCTTGGAAGGAGCTCTACTTAATTTTAGATTTCCCCCATTTTGATTTTCTTCCTCTGGTTTTTTTTCAACAGCATCATTATCATTTTTTTCATTATCAATTTCTTCTTTCTCACTTTGTTTGGCTAACTCTTCTCTTACTTTTTTTTCTTCTTCCTTTATTTTTTCTAAATCGCTTGAGGGGATTTGGTAATAATCTGATTGGATGTCATTGAAAGATAAAAATCCATGTCTCTCTCTTCCGAAATCGACGAAGGCGGCCTGAAGAGATGGTTCGATTCTACTTACTTTTCCAAGATAAATATTGTTTTTTATGAGAGTATTTTTTATACCTTCATATTCATAGTCTTCAATGTTTCCGTTTTCTTTAAGAACAACGCGTGTTTCATCCGGATGCGAAGCATCAATGTATAAATTCTTTTCCATAATATAATTGTTAAATTTTTCATTTTTTTTTAAATTCTGATGCCTTATCTTTAACAAATTCATGAATTAAATGAAACTAAAATGAGCAAGTATTTTAAAAAAACATTAGTTATTTTTCTGTCATCAATTTTACTATTGTTGATTGTAGCAGTTTCAATATTGTGGGGTTTTTCCAACGATTTACCAGATTATAAATTTTTAAAAAATTACAAAGCACCTGTTTCTAGCAAAGTTTATTCAGGTGATGGCGATCTGATTCAAGATTTTTCATCTGAGAAAAGAATTTTTATTCCTTATAATTCAATTCCACCTAAAGTCATAAATGCATTTCTTTCAGCAGAAGATAAAAATTTTTTTGATCACCCTGGTGTTGATGCAAAAGGTGTTTTAAGAGCAGTGATAAAAAATTTTTCAAACATAATAAATTCAAGGAGATTAGAGGGTGCCTCAACAATTACTCAACAAGTAGCAAAGAATTTTTTATTATCTAATGAAATCAGTTTAAATAGAAAACTTAAGGAGGCCATATTAGCATTTAGAATAGAGAGAAGTTTGAGCAAAGAGAGAATTCTTGAACTTTATCTTAACCAAATTTATTTAGGCCAAGGCACTTATGGTATCGCATCTGCAAGCTTAGAGTATTTTGATAAATCTGTAGATGAGCTTCAATATGTAGAGGCTGCCTTATTAGCGGCTTTACCAAAAGCGCCCAGCAGATACAATCCATACAAAAACAAAAAACTCGCCAAATTTAGAAGAGACTTAGTTTTAAAGAATTTGCTTGATAATAATTATATAGATAAAAAAAAGTATGAAGTATTAAAAAGTTCTAAGATTAAATTAAAGAAAAGAGAAAAAGTTTTTTTAGAAGACTCAAGATATTATGTTGAAGAAATTCGAAAAAATACAATTAAACAGTTAGGATATGACAAAGTTTACAAAGAGGGATTAAATATTAAAACACCTCTTAATCTAGAACTTCAGAAATTAGCAACAATCTCATTACGCGAGGGTATAGAGAAATATGATAGAAGAAAAGGATGGAGGGGATCAATTCAAAATATTGATCTTAGTATTAAAGAGTGGTCTGACAAAATTAAATTAAAAAAACTTGAAAAAACGTTAGACTGGAAAATTGCAAGAGTTACAAAAATCGGTATTTCAAATTTTGAAATCATTACTTCAGATGGAGATATAGGTTTTATTACAAATGAAAATATTAAATGGACAAGAAAAACAAATACCTCTTTTAAAGAGGGAGATATCATTTATGTAAAAAAAAAAGAGGGGTCTAATGAGTATATTTTAAAACAACTTCCTACCGCAAATGGAGCAATCGTAGTAATGGACCCATATAACGGGAGAGTTCTAGCTCTAAGTGGCGGTTTTAGTTTTAATCAAAGTGAATTTAATAGAGCAACCCAAGCACAAAGACAACCAGGATCTGCATTCAAACCTTTTGTTTACGCAGCTGCTTTAGAAAATGGCTATTCTCCATCAACATTAGTTTTAGACGCACCTTTAGTTTTAGCCCAAGGGACAGATCTAAAGATGTGGAAACCTGAAAATTATGGAAAGAAATTTTATGGTCCTTCAACTTTAAGAATGGGTCTTGAGAAATCAAGAAATCTTATGACTGTAAGAATTTCTCAGGACTTAGGTTTAAAAAAGATTACCAAAATTTCTAAAGAACTTGGAATATATGAAAATCCAAATGAATTACTATCAATTTCCCTAGGATCTGCTGAGACTACATTGCTAAAATTAACAAGTGCATATTGTTCATTTGTAAATGGTGGAAAATTAATAGAACCAAAACTTATAGATAGAATTCAAGATAGCGAAGGAAACACAATATATAAAACCGAGATAAGAAAATGTAAAAATTGCGAAGATGTATCTATACAGAGTGATGATGTACCTGAAATTAAAGATGACTCCAAACAAATTTTTTCGCCCCAGACCGCTTATCAAATTACCTCAATTTTAGAAGGAGCAACTAAAACCGGTACAGCAAAAAAATTAAGAGATTTAAAAATGGATCTTGCTGGAAAAACTGGAACTACAAACAAAAATACAGATACCTGGTTTATAGGTTTTACGTCAGATTTAGTAATAGGTGTTTATGTTGGTTATGATGAACCAAAATCACTTGGAAAATTTGAAACTGGAGCTAAAACAGCAATGCCGATATTTAAAAGTTTTATTAAATCAGCTTTAAAAAAAGAAAATACGAGACCATTTAAAGTACCTGAAAACATTACTATGATGGTTGTTGATTCTAAAACTGGAAAAAAAGTAAGTTTTGCCTCGAAGAAAACATTAATAGAGTCTTTTAAAAGTGATAAAGTTCTCGAAAAAACAAATATTTCAAAAAAAATTAATAATAGATTTAACAATAATAATATATTAAAATTCTATTAATGAGTGAAGAATTCTTTCAAAATGTAACTGAAGTCAATAAAGTTAATCAAAGAATTAAGGAGTATCTTTGAAAAGCACGACTTTGAAAAAAAATTAGATAAATATAATAAACTAATCTTATCTGAAAATTTTTGGAATGATAAATCTGAAGCTCAAAAAGTTCTTAAAGAAAAAAAATTCCATGAAACTTTAATAAATTCTTATACAGAAACTACCAAATATTTAAAAGAGTTAGAGGAATTTTATAATCTAGCCTTGGAGGAAAATAATAAAAACTTAATTCAAGAAACATTAGAAAATATTAAAAACCTTAAAAACACAGTCAAGAAAAATGAGATTAAATGTTTTCTTTCAAAAGAAACTGATAGCAATGATTGTTTTTTAGAAATTCATGCTGGTGCCGGAGGAACAGAAAGTCAAGACTGGGCAGAAATGCTTAGAAGAATGTATATGAAATGGGCTCAGTCAAAAGAATTTAAAAACCATATTATTAGTGAACATAAAGGTGATGAAGCAGGGCTTAAATCATCAACTATAAAAATATCTGGTGATTATGTTTTTGGATGGCTCAAAACAGAGTCTGGAATTCATAGATTAGTAAGAATATCGCCTTTTGACTCTGGTGCCAGACGACACACAAGTTTTGCAAGTGTTTGGGTTTACCCTGTGGTTGATGACAATATTGATGTTGAAATTTTCGAAAAAGATCTAAGAATTGATACATACAGATCTAGTGGAGCGGGAGGACAACATGTAAACACAACAGACAGTGCTGTCAGGATTACACATCTTCCAACGAAAATAGTAGTACAGTGTCAAAACGAAAGATCTCAGCATAAAAATAAAGAAACTTGTATGCAAATGCTTAAAGCAAGATTATATAATTTTGAATTGGAAAAGAGAGAAAAAGAAAACGAAAACAGTCAAGATGCTAAAAAAGACATAGGGTGGGGTCATCAAATAAGATCATACGTTTTACACCCCTATCGATTAGTTAAAGACAATAGAACTAGTCATGAATCAAGTGATCCACAAAAGATATTAGACGGAGATATAGATAGCTTTTTAGAAAACTCTTTATTTAAATTAGATGCTTAGAACACTCTCTCAAATAATATTTATTATAATTTTTTTAATAATTTCATTTTGTATTTATTTAAGTGTTTACGGAATAAATACCGATAAGCTTAATGGAATTATCAATGAGAAAATCTCACAGAGAGATAATGATTTCGATATTAAATTAAATAAGATTAAGATTTTTCTAGACATAGGAAGTTTTAAATTAGAGGCCAAAACAAAAAATCCAATCATATACTATAAAAAAAATAAAATAGAGTTACAAAGTATAAGCACTGTTTTACCTTTATTATCTATTTTTACTCAAGAGACAAAAATAGAAAATGTGAAATTTATTACAAAAAAAAATAAGCTAAAAGATTTAATTGAGTTTGGCAGAGGCTTTCAAAATACTCCTCAATTATTCATTTTAAAAAAGATGGTGAAATCTGGAGATATTTCCTTAGAAGCCAAGATAAATTTTTCTGAGGACGGCAGCATCTCAAAAGATTATGTAATAGATGGTGATCTTGAAAATATTAAATTAAGGTTACTAAATAAAGATATTATTGAAAATATAAAATTTAGTTTCATATTAAAAGATAAAGATTACGTCATTTACAATGCCACATCCTTTTATCAGGACATAAAATTTAGATCAGACGAAATTAAAATCAAAGAAAAAGTCAACACCTTTTTGTTTAACGGAAATATTTCTACATCAAAACATAATCTTAGTCTTAAAACGATATCAAAAATATTCCAATTTGATTTTGAGAGTATTAAAAATGATAAAGTTGTATTTTCTTCAAACAATAAGTTTTCTTTTGAGTTAAGTAAAAAGTTTAAATTTTCAAATATGAAAGCAAATTCAAAATTTAATATAGAAAGCTTGGAATACCCGAACTCTAGCTTAAAGGAATTTTTTCCAGGTTACAAAAATGGAGTTAAATTTGAAAATAATGTTGTAAATTTAGATTATCAAAATGGAAATTATAAAATATCAGGAGATAGTAAATTAAATATTAATGAAGATATTGATAGCCTTAGTTATTCAATTGAGAAGAAAAAAGATAAAATTTTTTTTAAAACAGATTTCGAGGTTAAAAGTAATGCATTAAACCTTGAACTTTTGAACTATACAAAAAAAAAAGATGTTAAAAGTAATCTTATTGTAGAAGGAAATGTAAATAAGAATAATTCAGTCTTTTTAGATAAAATAAACTTCGCTGAATCTAAAAATTTAATTAAAATTAAAAATATCAATTTAAATTCAAAAAAAAAATTGAAAAGAATTGATCAAATTGATCTTGATCTTGTAAACAATAATGATCAAATCAGTCAATTAAATATTAAAAGAAAAAAAAGTAATTATTCAATTAATAGCAAAATATTTGATGGAACAAAAATCCTTGATAGAATATTATTTTCAAAGAGTGACAGAAACTTTTTTGATATTTTTGAAAAATTAAACTCTAAAATTACAATAAATTTTAATACGATTTATATTACAAATGAGGATTATTTAACTAATTTCAAAGCAGATATGATTGTTAATAATAATCAAATTAAAGATTTAATTCTATCCTCACGATTTGTAACTAAAGAAGATTTAAAACTTTCAATAAAAACAAATTCAAACAATGAAAAGATAACAGACTTATTTGCTGGTAATGCAAAACCTTTGGTAAAAAAATATGATTTTATAAAAGGTTTTGAGGGTGGTTATTTAAAGTTTGACTCTATTGAAAAAAATAAAGTCTCAAATTCAAATTTGAAAATTTTTGATTTTAAATTAAAAGAAGTACCAGCATTAACAAAATTACTTACCCTTGCTTCTTTACAAGGAATTGCCGATCTTTTGACTGGAGAGGGAATAAGGTTTAATGATTTTGAGATGATCTTTAACAACAAAAATGGGCTTATGACAATTGAGGAAATCTATTCTTTAGGACCATCAATATCAATATTGATGGATGGGTACATTCAAAAAAATGATTTGGTAAGTCTGAGAGGCACTTTGGTACCTGCAACTACTGTAAATAAAGTTATAGGTTCAATTCCATTAATAGGAGATATACTTGTTGGTAAAAAAGCTGGAGAAGGTGTTTTTGGAGTTAGTTTTAAGATTAAAGGCTATCCGGATGATTTGAAAACAACTGTAAATCCCATTAAAACTTTAACTCCAAGATTTATTACGAGAACGTTAGAGAAAATAAAAAAATCTAGCCAATAATTTTTATTAAAACGTGATTTTTCTTACCATGAGAAAGTTTTAAAACGTCATCTTCAAAGTCAGAAACATTAATTGATAACTTTTCATCAGTAATTGTAGAGTTATTTATTTTTAAACCAGAATTTTTTATTGTTCGTCTAATCTCACTTTTTGAACTAAACAAATTAGTTTTGATAGAGAGATCAATTATATTTAAACCATTATTAATTTGATCTTTTTTAATTTTTATTACTGGTAACTCATCTCCTGAGCCACCCGCGAATGTTTTTTTTGCTGTCTCTGAAGCTTTAACTGCAGCTGCTTTACCATGTAAAAGAGTAGTAGTTTCATTTGCTAAGAGAGTTTTTAAATCATTGATGTTTTTATCTTTTATACTTTCAATTTCAAAAACATCCTTATCTGTAAACATCTTCAAAAATTTAACAACATCTCTATCATCTGTATTTCTCCAAAATTGCCAGTAGTCATAAGATGACAAAAGTTTTTTATCTAACCAAACAGCTCCCTTTTCAGTTTTCCCCATTTTTGCTCCAGATGCCAAAGTAATTAATGGCGTTGTTAAGCCATAAACTTGCTTACTTGAATATCTTTTTACTAATTCAACACCATTAACGATATTACCCCATTGATCAGAACCACCAATTTGCATTAAACAATTTTTTGTTTTGTTAAGTTCTAAAAAATCATATGCTTGCAGTATCATATAATTAAATTCCATGTAGCTTAAAGACTGCTCTCTCTCTAATCTCAGTTTGACACTATCAAAACTTAGCATTTTATTAATGGTGAAATGTTTTCCAATTTCTCTTAAAAATTTTATATAATTTAGTTTTCCAAGCCATTTATAATTATTTACGTAAATAGGACGAGTTTTAGAATTTTTGCTATCAAGAAATATTGAAAAGACTTTTTTAATATTTTTTATGTTTTTTTCGATTTCTTTTTCGGTAAGAATTTTTCTCGTTTCTTCTTTTCCTGAAGGGTCACCTATTCTTGTAGTACCCCCTCCAAGTAATATAATTGGCTGGTGTCCATGTTTTTGCAACAACCTTAAACACATAATTTGAAGCAAACTTCCAACGTGTAAACTTTGGGCAGTGCAATCGAAACCAATATAAGCCCTAATTTTTTTCTTATCCATTAACCCACTAAGGGACTCTAAATTAGTACATTGATTAAAATATTCTCTTTCATTAAACTCTTTAAGGAATGAATTTTTCATTTTTTTATAAAATAAAACAGTTTCAATATACCTATATTAACTTAATTAAAAAATAAATATTATGTCTAAAAATTACTATAGCCTAGGGTTAATGAGCGGTACATCTGGAGATGGTGTTGATGCATCCTTAATAAGTTCTGACGGTGACACAAATTATAATGTAGAAATCAATAAGTATTTTGAATATGAAAATAGCTTAAGTCAAAAAATACACTCACTCAAAGATAAAATTAATACTGTTACCGATATTGAAACATATTCCAGTGAGCTTAAAGCCTTGGAGAAGGAACTAACTATTTTTCACTCAAAAGTAGTAATGAACATAATTAAAATGACTAAAAAAAAATTTGATTTTGTTGGTTTTCATGGTCAAACAATGTTTCACGATCCATCAAAAAAAATTTCAAAACAAATAGGAGATGGCAAACTTTTGTCTCAACTTACTCAGACCACTGTTGTTTATAATTTTAGACAAAATGATATTCAGAATGGTGGTGAAGGAGCACCTTTAGCTCCTATTTTTCACAAAGCATTAGTAAAAAAAATTAAAATCGAGTTACCAGTTTGTATACTAAATATTGGTGGAATTTCTAATGTAACAATAATAGGTGATTACGAACAAAATCATTTTACAAGTAGAGATTTGGGTCCTGGAAACTGTTTAATTGATGCCTGGGTTAGAAAAAATAAAAAAGGAAATTTTGATAAAGATGGTGCGTATGCAGCAATGGGTAAAACAAATGATTTGATGTTAAATCAGGCATTAGATAATTTTGACAATCGACCTGACCAGAATAGACTTTCTTTCGATACCAAAGATTTTGACATAAATTTTTTAAGAGGTGTAAGTTTTGAAGATGGCGCAGCAACTTTAACGGATTTATCAGGGAGAATAATTGGAGCTGGTTTATTTTCTTTATTGAGCGATGTAAGAAATAAATTATTCAAAGTTTTGGTGTCTGGAGGTGGAAGAAAAAATAAAACTTTAATTCAAAGGATAAAATCTAGAACATTGAAAAATTTAGTAATCCAATCTATTGATGACTATGGAATAGATGGGGATTATGTGGAGTCTCAGGCATTTGCATTTTTAGCAATAAGAAGATTCCTAGAATTACCAATATCATTTCCTGATACCACCGGATGCAAAAGTCCTGTTACAGGTGGGGAAATTGTAAAAAATTTTTAGTATAAAGCAGATTCTTTTTTAATATATTTATCCAAAACCTTTTGTAAATTTTCTTCAGATTTTGTAAAAAAATGATTTGCATCAGGCACAGACTCAAACTCGACTTTAATTCCTTTTTGAGATGCCAGCCTTTTGTCAAGCTCATTAATATACTCTTTAGGTACTAACTCATCTTTTTTTCCATAAACCATTAGCCCTGACGTAGGACATGGAGATAAAAAGGAAAAATCATAAACGTTAGGTTGTGGGGATATAGATATAAATCTATTGATTTCAGGACGTCTCATTAGTAATTGCATAGAGATTAAAGATCCAAAAGAAAAACCAGCAACCCAACATTGAGAATTATCAAAATTCTCCCTCTCTAACCAATCAAGTGCAGCTGCAGCATCAGCTAATTCACCTTGACCATTATCAAACTCTCCATCGCTTTTGCCCACTCCTCTAAAATTTACTCTACAAACTGAAAAACCGTTATCCATAAAAGCATGAAAAGTATCTACAACAACTTTATTATTCATCGTGCCACCGTATTGCGGATGAGGTTGAAGAACTAAAGCTATTGGAGATGTAATTTTCTGACTTTTAAAATATTTTGCCTCTAATCTTCCTGCAGGTCCAGGTATGAAGATTTCTAAAATTTTATTTTCCATGTTTGTTAATGATTATTATTCTCACTAAAAAACTTTATTTATCATATTGCAGTGTCAATTTGCGAGTCTTTTTCTTTAGTGTAATCTTGACTATTTTAGTCGGGTATATATATAAGTCCCATAAATTGCGGATTATGAAGCTTAATACTAAATCACGATATGCTGTAATGGCACTTGCTGACATGGCAAGGTTTGACGGGAAAAACCCAGTTAGTTTAAGAGATATATCTCTTAGACAAAGTATATCTTTACTTTATTTAGAACAAATTTTTTTAAGATTAAAAAAAAATAATATTGTTAAAAGTGTGAGAGGCACAAATGGTGGTTATATTATATCTAAAAATATTAACGACCTGAAAATTTCAGATATTTTTTATGCTTTGGATGAAAAAGTTAAAACAGTTGGATGTAAGAAAGAATCAAAAAAAGGTTGTAACGGAAAATCTTCGAAATGCATAACTCATAATTTGTGGGATGAACTTGACTTACATATTAACTCATTTTTTGAGAATAAAAAATTGGGTGATTTAGTAAAGAGAAAAGAAAGTAGAAATTAATGAGAGAAAAAGAACTCGAAAAATTAAAAGATTATAAATACGGATTTTCAACTGATATTGAAAACTTTAAAGCACCAAAAGGCTTAAATGAAGATGTAATTAAATTTATATCTAATATCAAAAAAGAACCTAAGTGGTTGTTGGATTGGAGACTAAAAGCTTACAATAGAGTAAAAGTTTTAAAAGAGCCAAACTGGCAAAAACCAAAGTATCCAAAGATTGATTATCAAGATCTATATTATTATTCAGCGCCCAAAAGTTTCAAAGAAAAACCAAAAAGTTTAGATGAATTAGATCCAAAACTTATTGAAACTTATAAGAAGCTTGGTATTCCGTTAAATGAACAAAAAAGATTAAACGGTATAGCAGTTGATGCTGTATTTGATTCAGTTTCTGTAGCTACGACTTTTAAAGATACATTAACTGAGAAAGGAATTATTTTTTGTTCTATCTCTGAAGCAATTCAGAAACATCCTGATTTAGTAAAAAAATATTTAGGTTCTGTAATACCCATAACAGATCATTACTTTGCAACATTAAACTCGGCAGTTTTCACCGATGGGTCATTTGTTTATATCCCACCAGGTGTGAGATGCCCGATGGAGCTTTCAACATATTTTAGAATTAATGCTTCTGACACAGGTCAGTTCGAGAGAACTCTTATAATTGCGGACAAAGGAAGTTACGTAAGTTATTTAGAAGGATGTACCGCGCCGATGAGAGATGAAAATCAGTTACACGCTGCAAATGTTGAATTGATTGCATTAGATGATGCAGAAATAAAATATTCAACTGTTCAAAATTGGTATCCAGGAGATAAAGATGGAAAAGGTGGAATTTATAATTTTGTAACCAAAAGAGGTCTATGCAAGGGAAAAAATTCTAAAATTTCTTGGACACAAGTTGAAACTGGGTCAGCTATAACTTGGAAATATCCGAGTTGTATATTGCAAGGGGACAACTCAGTTGGTGAATTTTATTCAATAGCAATTACAAACAATCATCAAAAAGCTGACACAGGAACTAAGATGATTCATTTAGGAAAAAATACAAAAAGTAAGATTATATCAAAAGGTATTAGCGCAGGTTTTTCTGATATGACATATAGAGGATTAGTTGATATTTCACCTAAATCATCAAACTCTAGTAATTATACTCAATGCGATTCATTGCTAATGGGAAATAAATGTGGCGCACATACAATTCCTTACATCAAAAATAAAAATGCTAATTCTAATATTGCACATGAAGCAACAACTTCAAAAATAAGTGATGAACAATTACATTATTGCCAACAAAGAGGACTGAATTCTGAAGAAGCAGTAAGTTTGATTGTAAATGGTTTTTGTAAAGAAGTTCTTCAGCAATTACCTATGGAATTTGCAGTAGAAGCACAAAAACTTGTTGGTATTAGTTTAGAAGGGAGTGTTGGTTAATGTTAAAAATCAATAACCTTAATGCAAAAATTGAAGATAAATCAATTTTAAATGGTTTTTCTCTTGAAATTAAACCAGGAGAAGTTCATGCAATAATGGGTCCTAATGGATCAGGAAAAAGTACACTATCTAATATTTTATCTGGAAAAAAAGGGTATGACGTAACAGGAGATGTTTTATTTGAAAATAAGAACTTATTTGATCTTGAGACAGAGGAAAGAGCTCACAAAGGAATATTCTTAGCGTTTCAATATCCTCTAGAAATTCCAGGAGTAAATACAAATATCTTTTTGAAAACTTCTTTAAACGCTATAAAAAAAGCGCGTGGTGAAAAAGAATTAGACGCATTAGAGTTTCTTAAATTAGTAAAAGAAAAAGCCAAAAATCTTAAGTTTGATGAAGATAAACTAAGTAGACAACTTAATGTTGGTTTTTCAGGTGGAGAAAAAAAGAAGAATGAAATTTTACAAATGTCTATCTTAGAACCAAAATTATCAATTTTAGATGAAACAGACTCAGGACTAGATATTGATGCATTAAAAATTGTTGCAGATGGAGTAAATTCATTAAGAAAAAAAGATAATTCTTTTTTGATCATTACCCACTACCAAAGATTACTAAATTATATAAAACCTGATTTTGTTCATGTTTTGATGAATGGAAAAGTAGTTAAATCAGGAGGACCGGAGTTAGCGCTAGAGTTAGAAAAGAAAGGTTATGAAAACATAAACTAATGGAAAATTTTAAAACAGACTTTGAGAAAACGTTAAAAAATAACAATTTATCTGAAAAGGAAATTGCTTTCAAAAATTTTAATGCAAAAGAATTTTCAAGTCATGGATTCCCAAATAGGAAAGACGAGGATTGGAAATTTTCAGATATCACTCAAATTATTAAAAAAGAAATTGGAGAATTAAATTTTTACACTGAACAATTAAAGAAAGGTGAGATAGATAAAGATATTTTACTAAATGAAATAGAACATAACAAATTGATTTTTATAAATGGTCAATTAGTACAGATTGACTTTAATTCTGAGGACAAAGGTAAAGTAGAGTTTTTAGATAATCAAAATAATATAGATGAACAGTTAGCAGATAATTCTTTAATAAATTTGAATAATGCCTTATCCAATAAAAGTTATAAATTATTAATTAAAAAAAATTACCAAATAAAAAAACCTCTTATTATTTACCACACAACTAAAAGTGAATTAACATCGCAAAATATAAATTTAAAAATTAATTTTGAGTTAGAGGAAAATAGTTCTTTAAAATTAATTGACCTTGTTAAAGACAAAGGTAATAAAAATTTTATTAATATTTTTTACAATTTTTCTTTAGAAAAAAATTCAATTTTTAAAAACTACAAAATTGATCAGTTTGAAAATGATAATATTAGGTATATGTTTAACAATATTAAACAATCTTCCAATAGTGTTTCAGAAACATTTTATTTGTCTAAAGGTTCAACTTTTTCCAAAAACGAGATCTTTTGTGACTTAAAAGGAGAGCACTCTTCAGCTTTTGTAAATGGAATATTTTCACTTAATAAAAGCAAACACCACGAAATTAAAGCAAAAATCAATCACTTAATTGAGAATACAAAAAGCTATCAGTTAGTGAAAAGTGTTTTGGAAAATAAATCAAGATCAGTCTATCAAGGAAAAATATATGTAGACTCGAATGCACAAAAAACAGATGGCTATCAATTAAGTAAAGCTATATTGGTTGATGAAACAACAGAATTTAATGCAAAGCCTGAGTTAGAAATTTACGCAGATGATGTAAAATGTTCGCATGGATCTGCTTCTGGAAGTTTAGACGAAAATTCAATATTTTATTTGATGTCTAGGGGCCTAAGTTACAAAGAGGCAAGAGAATTATTAATCAACGGTTTCCTTGTGGAAGTAATCAATCAAATAACCGATGAACCAATTAAAAAACTTATTAAAAATTTATATGGATTAAAAAATGAATATTAAAGATATCAAAAAAGAATTTCCAATATTCGATAATAAGGTTCAAAATAATGACCTAGTTTATTTAGATAGTGCTAATTCATCTCAAAAGCCTAAAGTCGTTGTAGATAGAATCTACGATTTTTATACTAAAGAATTTTCAAATGTGGGTCGTAGCGTTCATTACTTAGCTGTGGCAGCAACAAATTTATACGAAAATACAAGGGTGTTAGTACAGAAATACATTAATGCAAAAGATCCAAACGAGATAGTTTTCACAAAAGGAGCAACCGAAGCAATAAATTTAGTAGCAAATACTTTCGGTCAAAAATATTTAAAAGAGGGTGATGAAATTTTAATTACTGAATTAGAACACCATTCAAACTATGTTCCTTGGCATTATTTAAGAAAATCAAAAGGTGTTAAGATTAATTTTGCTGATGTAGATGAGAACGGTGATATTAGCATTGAAAGTATTGAAAAAAAAATAACACCTAAAACAAAAATTTTGGCTATCACTCATCTATCTAATGTTACAGGCGCAATTCTTCCTATTAAAGAAATTATCCAACTGGCTCACTCAAAAAATATACCGGTTCTTGTTGATGGTTGTCAGGGAGCTCCACATTTAAAATTAGATATGCAAGATCTTGATTGTGATTTTTACGCAATATCCTGTCATAAAATGTATGGACCTACTGGTCTTGGTGTTTTGTATGCTAAAAAGAAATGGCTAGAAGAGTTACCACCTTATCAAGGCGGTGGAGGAATGATTGGTGAAGTAAAAAAAGAAGGAATTACTTTTGGAGATCTTCCTAATAAATATGAAGCAGGTACAATGGCAACTGCACAAGTGATCGCTTTCGGTGAATCAATTAATTTCATAAACAAACTTGGTATAGAAAAAATTGAAGAACATGAAAGAGAATTGACAAAATATGGCGAAGAAGTTTTAAGAAAGAATAATTCGGTAAAACTAATTGGAAATCCTAAAAACAAAGGATCAGTTTTATCATTTACTTTGGATGGAGTTCATCCACATGATATAGCAACTATTTTAGATGAAGATGGTGTTGCAATAAGAGCTGGACACCATTGTTGTCAAATCTTACATGAAAAATTAGGATTAGCAGCTACAGCTAGAGCATCCTTAGGTGTTTATAATACCAAGGAAGATCTTGATCAATTAAACAACTCAATTAACAAATGTATAAAAATATTTAATTCATAATGGACTTAAAAGATTTATATCAAGAGATAATTTTAGATCATGGAAAAAATCCTAGGAACTTAGGAAAATTTGAAAATTTCAATAAAGATGCAAAGGGGCATAATCCTTTATGTGGAGACAAGGTTCATGTTTATCTTAAAGTGGATGAAAATAAAAAAATCTCAGATATTAAATTTGAAGGTCATGGATGTGCAATATCAATGGCTTCAGCTTCCATAATGACAGAATTGATGAAAGATAAAGATCAAAAAGAGGTAAATGAATTAATAGAAGACTTCTTAAAAATGATTAAAGATAATCCTGAACTTAAATCAAATTTGATAAGTGATGATGATAAAACAAAACTTATGTCTTTATCAGGTGTAAAAAAATATCCAATGAGAGTTAAATGTGCTACATTACCATGGCATACTTTAATTTCAGCAATGACAAATAAACCCGGAGAAGTAAATACTGAGAGGGAAGATTAAATGGAATTAAAAGATAAAGTTATAGCAGAAATAAAAAAAATCTATGATCCTGAAATACCAGTAAATATTTATGACTTAGGTTTAATTTATAACGTTAAAGTTGATAAAGAAAATGTGGTGGAAATAAAGATGACACTTACCACTCCAAATTGCCCAGTAGCTGAAAGTCTACCAAAAGAAGTAGAGGACAGTGTTAAAGGTATTAAGGAAGTTAAAGATGCAAAATTAGAATTAGTTTGGGAGCCGCCATGGGATAAATCAATGATGTCAGAGGCTGCTAAATTGGAGTTAAATTTATGAGTCAGATAATTAAACTTAGCGATAAAGCTGCAGATAGAATTAAGTCAATTTTATCAAATGATAAATCATCTTTAGGAGTAAGAATTGGTGTTAAGAGTGGTGGATGTGCTGGGATGTCTTATGTGATGGAGTATGCAAAATCTCAAAACCCAAATGATGAATTGATTGAGGAAAAAGGTGTTAAAGTATTTATAGATCCTGGTGCTGTTATGTATTTGTTAGGCACTACAATGGACTTTAAAGAAGAGGAGTTTTCGTCTTCTTTTGTGTTTAATAATCCCAATGAAACTGAGCGTTGTGGATGTGGGGAGTCTTTTAAAGTATAAGTCCCATTTTGAGCATATCTGCATTGCATAAAATGCATATCTTTGATATTTTCTTAATAATGAATCTTTTTGAATTTAAAAACTTGCTTAATTCAGAGGACAAGAAAGAAAAGAGAAAGTCTTTTTTTAGAACTCTGATTAAATCTGTTGAAGCAGGTGCAAATGGGACACAAGATTATGTCGTAAAGAAAGGTCCCAACAAAGATAAAATTGCATCTACTGATCAGTAATTAGCAACTGTAATACATATCGAACTCTATAGGGTGTGGTGTGTGTTCGAAATTGTGTATCTCCTCAAATTTTAATGCAATATATGCATCAATTTGATCATCAGTAAATACGTTACCTTGTTTTAAGAAATCTCTATCTTTATCTAAACTTTCCATTGCTTCTCTTAAAGATCCACAAACTGTTGGTATTTTTTTTACTTCAGACTCTGATAATGCGTAAAGATCTTTATCGAAAGATTTACCTGGATCAATTTTATTTTTAATTCCATCAAGTCCAGCCATTAACATTGCTGCAAAAGTTAAATAAGGATTTCCAGCAGCATCACCAAATCTTACTTCACATCTCGCTGCTTTTTTGCTTAACGTAATTGGTATTCTACATGAAGCAGATCTATTTCTTGCTGAGTAAGCTAATAAAACAGGAGCTTCAAAACCTGGAATTAATCTTTTGTAACTGTTAGTAGTTGCGTTAGAAAATGCATTAATAGCTTTCGCATGTTTTAAAATTCCACCAATATAATTTAAAGCTAGATCTGAAAGTCCAGCATATTTATCTCCTGAAAATAATGCTTTATCACCTTTCCAAATAGATTGGTGTACGTGCATACCAGAACCGTTATCACCTTTAACTGGTTTAGGCATAAATGTTGCTGTTTTTCCAAAAGAGTGAGAAACCATGTGAACTGCATATTTATAAAGTTGTAAGTTATCTGCTTGATCTACTAATGTACCAAAATACATTCCTAATTCGTGCTGACTAGGTGCTACTTCGTGGTGATGTTTTTCAACTTTAATACCCATATCTCTCATAGCTTTTAAATACTCACCTCTCATATCTTGAGCGCTGTCAACTGGGGGAACTGGAAAATATCCACCTTTAATTCCTGGTCTATGTCCCATGTTACCATTTGGATAGTCTTTACCTGTGTTATAGGGACCTTCCGTACTATCAATTTTAAAACCTGTTTCATTCATATCATTTTTGTATTTAACATCGTCAAACACAAAAAATTCTGCCTCAGGTCCGAAGAACGCTCTATCCCCAATTCCTGATTGTTTTAAATAAGCTTCAGCCTTTTTAGCTGTTCCTCTTGGATCTCTTTCATACGGATCTTTTTTAATAGCATCTAAAATATCGCAAAATATATTAAGTGTATTATGTGAAGTAAAAGGATCTACGACGGTTCTACTTAAATCTGGTTTTAATAT
>CACHYX010000010.1 GCA_902584225.1 uncultured Pelagibacteraceae bacterium | reverse complement strand
TAGAATTCCAACTTTTATATGTGGTCATAATAAAGATATTGATGGGAGAATTGTTGTTTTAAGAAAGGCAGACCAACAAAATAACTTAGTTCAATTCCATAGCGATATCAGATCAGATAAAATAAAATTACTTAAAAACAATCCCAATGCAGCACTTTTGTTTTATGAAAAGGATGAAAAAATTCAGGTTCGACTTAAAGTAAACTGTATTATTAATCATAAAAACGACATTACAAAGAATTCTTGGGAAAAAACTCAACATATAAGTCGGAAATGTTATTTAGTTGATAATGGTCCAGGAACAAAGTCTGATGTTCCAACATCAGGATTAAAACCTGAGTTAGATAGTTTTGATTATACTAAGGAACAAAGTGAAGAAGGTTATAAAAACTTCACTGTTATTCAGTGTAAAATAAAATCTATTGAGTGGTTATATCTTGCTGCTAAAGGCCATCGAAGAGCTAAATTTGATTTAGAAAGTAATAAAGATACTTGGTTAGTTCCTTAGTTTTTAATTTTTCTGATTAATAAACTGGTCATTGATCTTTTTTTACAAAACTTATAGTCATTATCACCTAATTTTTTTCCAGTTGCATCATCAAATAATTTCCAATTGAATTTAACACAACTTGTTGGTTTTTTTCCTAAATTTAATATCTTGAGTTCAACAGTTCTTGGTCCACGATCTGTAACTGAGAAAGTTCTAGTCTCACCTTTTTTCCACCAACCGAGAGGAAACTTACATCCATTTTTAATATATTTTGTTCCTGACCTTCTTTGGTCATAAACTCTTCCCATGCACTGACCATCATTAGTCACTGTGAAAAGCTGAGTTTTTCTTATTCTACCCTGTTTATTTTTTAGAGTTCTTTTATATACTTTAATAATTTCTTTAGAACCTGGAGCTCTCCAATCTATAGGACCAACAATTTTTTTTCTTTTCTTTTCACCAAATACTAAGTCTGCAGGTGTAAATCTTATTTCGGTATCATCTCTAATATCGCCCCCAGTAAATAATTCAAGAGGTATAAATCTCTCATTTGTGTAAGCGTTGGATGTAAATAAAAATAAAAGTATTAGTATTTTTTTCATCATAATAATTATATTTTTTTTATTGTTATTGTGTTTAGTATATTTAAAAACTGCTTTCTTTCAACAAAAGTAATTTAAGAACAATTTTTCAAAGAAAATTCAATAAATAGCTAGCCAGCAGTAAAGATATAAATAAAAACAAATATGATGCCATTATTTTAATTTATTTTAAAAGTTTAAAATAAATTTAATAGTAATATTAAATTATTATTAAAAAATTGATTTAGAATATTTTTTCCAATTGTCTTGATAATGTTTGGTATTTTCAAAGACTGCTTTTTTTTCTTCTTCAGTTACTTGTCTAATAATTTTTCCTGGAGACCCTACGACTAAAGAGTTATCTGGTATCTCTTTATTTTCTGTAATCAAAGCCTTGGCTCCTATAATACAATTTTTTCCTATCTTTGCTTTGTTGAGGATCACTGCACCAATTCCAATTAAACTATTGTCACCAATTGTGCATCCATGGAGCATCACTAAATGTCCGATGGTTACATTTTTTCCAACTTTTAACGGACAACCTGGATCAGTGTGTAAGACACAACCATCCTGAACGTTTGAACCCTCGCCTATATGAATATTTTCAATGTCACCTCTTAAGGTTGCATTAAACCAAACACTTGTATTCTTGTCTAATGTTACATCTCCAATAATAACGGCATTAGGAGCTACCCAATTTTCGCCAGAGTTTTTTGGTTTTTTGTTTTCCAAATCGTAAAACATAATTTATATATTCTAACATGGCACTTTTAAAAACTCCAATATGTGATTTCGGTCTGAATGCAATAGATTTTAAGCTTAAATCAATTAATGGGGAATTATTAACATTGAATGATGTCAAAGGCGATAATGGAACTTTGATAATGTTTATTTGCAATCATTGTCCTTATGTAAAAGCTATAATACGAGAACTTGCAGATGATTGTGCAAAACTTAAAAAAGATGGCATTAACTCAGTTGCGATAATGTCAAATGATACAAAAAACTATCCTGAAGACTCTTTTGAAAATATGAAAAAGTTTTCTGATAGATATAATTTTTCATTTCCTTATTTAATTGATGAAACTCAAGAAATTGCAAAAAAATATGATGCCGTGTGTACACCAGACTTCTTTGGCTACAACAAAAACCTTGAGCTCAATTACAGAGGAAGAATAAGAGAATTAAATGATTTAAAGCCTGTGGGTTCGGGTGACAGTGAATTGCTTAGATCAATGAAGTTAATTGCTAAAACTCAACAAGGTCCGAAAGAACAATATCCTAGTATGGGATGCAGTATAAAATGGTTTAAATAATGAATTTAATTATCACAAGAAATTTTCCACCTGATGTTGGAGGTATGCAAAATCTTATGTTTGGCCTTACAATATCACTGTCGGAACATATGATGGTTAAAGTATTTGCTGATGAACATTATCAGCAGGAAAAATTTGATGAAGACTTATCTTTCTCAATTGAAAGAGTCGGAGGGCCAAAAATCTTTAGAAAATTTAGAAAAGCTTCATTAATTAATAATTACCTACAAAAAAATACTAAAGTAAAAAATATCATCTCTGATCATTGGAAAAGTTTAGAAAATATAAATACAAAAATTAGAAAAACATGTCTTATTCACTCTAAAGAGATAAATCATAAAAAAGATTCTTTTCTTAATAAACGAGTTGTTAGAGTGTTAAACAACTGCGATCATATCATTGCAAATTCAAACTTCACAAAAAACCTAGGTATTGAAATAGGTGTTAATGAGGAAAAAATCAAAGTTATTAACCCAGGTGTATTTCCAAGAGAAGAAGTAAATCCAAAAATAGATGAAAAAATATTAAAGAAACTTGAAGGAAAAGAGCCAAGACTAATTACTGTTGCTAGATTTGATAAAAGAAAAAATCATGAAAAAATAATTATGTCTTTGAGAAATTTGAAAGAAATTTACCCAAACATAATTTATATTTGTATTGGTCAAGGCGATACTTTGGAATCTCAGAAAAAACTTATTAAAGAATTAAAACTTGAGAAAAATGTTTTGTTTTTGAAAAATTTATCTAAAGATGAAAAAAACTCTTACTTAAAAAATTCAAATGTTTTTGTTATGCCATCGATTTCTTATAAAAAATCTGTAGAGGGATTTGGAATTGTCTATGTTGAAGCTGCTCAATATGGAATTCCATCAATTGGTGGAAAGGTTGGTGGTGCGTCTGATGCAATTGTCAATAATGAAACTGGTCTACTTTGCGACGGAAACAATTTAGATGAGATCTATCAAAGTTTAGTATATATGTTACAGAATAATAAATTTAAAGTTTTAGGAAAAAACGCAGAAGAAAATGCAAAAAAATTTCTTTGGTCTGAAATCTTAAAAAAATATTTAGAAATACTAAAAAACTAATCTTTCAAAAACTTTCTCTGCACTTAAGTTTTTTAAATCACTCACTTGTATTGCTTTAAAGTTTTCTCTTTCAATACTTACTTTATGAGCTGTTATGTGACTTCCAAATAATGATAGACCTTTAACATTCAAATGTGCTGCCATATGTGCAGGACCTGTATCATTAGCAACTACAAATTTGCTTCTCTTTATTAAACCTGCAAGTTCCGAAATAGAAATAGCTTTATCTTCTTTTAGAATAGAAACAGCATCTAATTCTTTTGCTTTTTCTATTTCACTGGGACCAGGTGCTATCACTATTTTTAGAGTAGGATGATTTTGTTTTATAAGTTTTATTAATTGATCGTAATATGGCCATTTTTTTTGCTCTAAGTGTTCAGAGCAGAAAGGAAATAACAATATATAATCAGATAAATTATATTTAGAAATAAACCTATCAATATTAGAACAGCTCCATGAAAAATCTGGTCTTAAAGTATGAGATGTTTTTAAACCAGATATCTTTAATTGATGATCAAATCTTTCTAATACAGGTTTTTTATCAAATTCTTTTTTTGTTTCATTGGCTGGAAGAGTAGTTTCCGAAGATGACCATTTATAAGATCCTATGTTAGGAAATAAAATTCTTTTATAAAATGAAGTCCTAGAGGAATTCTGCAGATCATAGACCTTTGTAAACTTATATTGTTTAATTTTTTTCATTAATGAAAAAAGATAGATCAAATTAAATCTAGACAATCTTTTATCGACAATTACTTCTTTTATATTGGGATTTTTTTTGAAAAGATCTGAGTATACGTGAGATGTTAGTAAATAAATAAAATCATCTTTATGATTGTCATAAATATCTTGAATTGCCCCACTCGCTTGAGCTATATCTCCAAGTGATCCGTGCTTTATGATTAATATATTAGACATATTTTTAACAATTTATCACACTATAAAATTTTATGAATAAAATATTAGTTGAAGTATCTGTTGGTGAGTTATTAGATAAATTAACTATCCTTGAAATCAAAAAAGACAAAATCAAAGATACAGAAAAGTTAAAATTCATAAATCTAGAATATGATTCTTTAAAGGAACAATGTGATAAAAATGTGAAAGTTGATGAAAAGATAAAGAGTTTATTCTCTGAGTTAAAAGAAATAAATGCTAAATTGTGGGATATTGAAGATAATAAAAGACAATGTGAAAAAGATTCAAAATTTGATGATCATTTCATTTTATTATCAAGAGAAATCCATTTCTTAAACGACAAACGAGCAAGTATTAAGTTAGAAATAAATAATAACACTGGATCTAAAATCAAAGAGATTAAAGAGTATACTAAATATTAATTATTTATTTAAAGAAGACGCAAAGTTCCAAGAACAATCAAAGCTTGGAATATACACTCTGTCTAAGGATGTATTGCCAAAACTTTTTTCAAAAAGATTTAACCATTTATCAACTTGCTTAGGTTTTTTATCTTGGCTACCAACTTGTGCAGTTATTGTTCCATTTGGTTTGAGAATTCTTTTTAAAGATTTAATATTTTTTGCGGCCAAATCAATACAATACTGATCATCGTTCAGGTCGACATAAATTTTATCATATTTGTTATCTTCAACTGATTTTATACTTTCAAATGCATCTCCCCATACGCACTGCACATGATTTTTTGTAGTTGCTTTCTTACCGACCTTAGATAAATATTTTTCACACATTGTTACAACTTCAGGATCTAACTCATACCAATCAATCAATTTAAAACCTTTAGAAATACATTCTCGCGCTACTCCTCCATCCCCACCACCAATAATTGCAGTTTTATCATTTGATGGATTAAGTTTTAAACCAGAGTTAACAAATGTGGAGCTATACAAATGTTCATCATTTTCTGCCACTTGAAGTTCACCGTCGATAAAAAGAGATTTGCCAAACTGTTCTAAATCTAATATCTCAATGTTTTGACCTACTTTTGATGTAAAGTTTTCTAAAACATCTTTTACCATGTAATATTTTTTTAAACCTGGTGAACTATAAATATCATCATAATAACTTATAGTGTCTCTATTAAATTCTTTTTTAACAATTCTTTTGTGTTTGATTTCTTTTTTTAAAATATCGTAGGCAACGTTAGGATTTACTTTCCCACATGTAAAAAAATCAAAACTAATAATTCCTCTTTCTGGAAAAGTATGAAAGCTTATGTGACTTTCTGCTAATAAGGCTACAAGAGTGAAACCTTGTGGTTCGAATTTATACTTTGAAATCTCTAGAACAGTTACCTTTGCCTTCTTTGATATCTTGTAGACTAGTTTTTCAAAGAACTTTGGTTCGTACTCTTTTTCAGTACCTATAATATCTAAAGTGACGTGCTCCCCAACCTTCGTCATAAAAAGTTATCCTTTTTTATAGTTTTTAACTTTTTCTAAAATAATATCCATCTCACTTGATGAAAGAATTTTAGGTTCTCCTAACCTTATTGCATTTATGTATTGATGGCAAATATTTTCAACTTCTTCTGCAAGTTCAAAAGCCGAGTTCAAGTCATCTCCATAAGCAACTTGACCGTGATTAGACATCAAGCATGCTTTTCTATTTTCCAATGCTTTAATAATATTGTCAGATAGTTCTTGTGTTCCAAAAGTTGCATACTTTGCACACTTTATATCGTCTCCTCCAGCTAATGCTATCATGTAATGAAAAGCGGGGATGTCTTTATTATGTGCAGATACAGCTGTTGCGTGTGGAGAATGTGCATGGACGACAGCCTTTGCATCAGTTTTATTTAAATATATATCTTTATGAAATCTCCATTCCGAAGAAGGTTGCGAACCTTTTTCATAATATTTCCCTTCTAAAGAGACAAATACGATATCGTCAGCTTTTAAACTGTCGTATTTCTTGCCTGATGGAGTAATTAAAAACCCCTTTTCATTATTATTATTAGCTTTAAGTGAAATATTTCCTGATCTTAACGGAGATAAATTTGTACTATTTAGTTTTTGGGCAAATTTTATTATTTCTTCTTTACTTTTAACGTCCATAATTTTTTAAATATTTTAAAAATAAATACCCAAAAATTAGACCTACGCCTATTAGAATATACTGGTAAAGCTTTAATAATAAAAACTGTGGTGGAAGCTCACTTTCATAAGGGTTCTGCATAAAAAAATTTTTTGAACCATCTTCATACAAATCAACAGGTCCAATAATTAAATAAATTCCATAAATTGCTATATAAATACATGGTGCTAAAGAAAGATAAATTAGTGTCTTATTATTCTTAACAATACTTAGCCAATTAGCAGAAACTCCAACTAATAAAAGACAAACAAGTGATAAAATAAGTGGGTTCATTTAAATAAATTTTTTAATCCTTTTTCTGATGCTTCGCAAATACCTTTTTCTGTTATTAAGCCAGTTATATATTTTGCTGGAGTAACATCAAATGCTAAATTCATAGCCTTACTTTTATTCGGGTATATCTTTACTTTTTTAACTTTTCCATCTTCGTCAACACCTTCAATTTTTGACAACTCTTCTGAACTTCTTTCCTCAATAGGAATATCTTTTGAATTCTTAATATTCCAATCAATAGTTGAACTCGGTAATGCCACATAAAAAGGTACATTGTTGTCTTTTGCAGCAAGTGCTTTAAGATAAGTTCCTACTTTATTACACACATCACCATTAGATAAAGTACGATCAGTTCCAACTATACACATATCAACTTGCCCTCTCTGCATTAAAATTCCACCAGTGTTGTCAGCAATAATAGTATTTTTAATACCTTCTTCATTTAATTCATATGACGTTAAGTTTGCGCCTTGGTTTCTGGGCCTAGTTTCATCTGCCCAAACATGGACAGGAATACCTTTTTTATGTGCGTGATAAATTGGCGATGTGGCAGTGCCCCAATTAATTGTTGCAAGCCAACCAGCATTGCAATGAGTTAAAATATTTACTGCATCTTTTTTTTTATTATAGATTCCCTCAATAATCTTTAGTCCATTTAAACCAATTCTTTCACAAAACTTTATATCTTCTTCACAAATTTCTTTTGCTTCGATTGATGCAACATCTAAAATTTTTTCAGAATTTATTCCTGAAAGTTTATTCATCATTCTATCTACTGCCCATTTTAAATTAATTGCAGTGGGTCTTGATTTTATTAAATCCTCAGCCGATCTTTTTAAAAAAGACTGGTCATTATTTTCTAATATTGCTAACACCAAACCATATGCTGCTGTTGCACCTATTAAAGGGGCACCTCTTACTTCCATTGTTTTAATTGCATTGATTGATTCTTTGACTGTTTTTAAATCTTTTATTTCAAATTGATGAGGAAGTTTTGTTTGATCAATTATTTTTACTACATTATTTTCAAACCAAATTGTACGGTATTCTTTACCTTTAATTTTCATTTATTTAAAACCCTACCAGCAACTGTTTTTAATTTATCTTTAGTTTTTTGTGTTCTTTTTTCTGGTGCTGTTATAATAGCCACATCTAAACAGTTATTGGCTGGATCCTTAGGATCTATATGTTTTTCATAATTTTCTATTAGATTTTTAATCATGTTCTTTGCCTTTGCGGCATTACCTAAAAGAACTTTAATTACTTGCTGAACATCAACATTTTCATGATCTGGGTGCCAACAATCATAATCTGTAACCATTGAAACTGATGCATATCTAATCTCAGCTTCCCTCGCTAATTTTGCCTCTGGCATATTAGTCATTCCAATTACATCTGCTTTCCAAGATCTATATAAGTTTGACTCTGCCAATGTTGAAAACTGAGGGCCCTCCATTACTACATAAGTGCCTCCTCTTTGGTAGTCAATTTTTTCCTTTTTAATTGCATCTTCACATGCATCCATTAGTCCAGTCGATGTTGGGTGTGCCATTGAAACATGGGCCACAATTTCATCTTCAAAAAAAGTTTTGTTTCTAGCAAAGGTTCTATCAATGAATTGGTCAACAATAACAAATTTTCCAGGTTGTAAATTTTCTTTAAGAGATCCTACGGCTGAAATAGAAACAATATCTGTAACTCCAAGTTGTTTAAGAGCATCTATATTTGCTCTAAAATTTATGTTTGATGGACTAATAAAATGTCCTCTTCCATGTCGTGGTAAAAAATAAACTTCCTTATTTTTATAATTAGTTTTTAAAATTTTATCAGATGGCTTGCCCCACGGTGTTTTTAAATCTATAAGTTCTCTATCCTTAAATTCCTCAACATCATACAGGCCACTTCCACCAATTATAGCTAATTTATTAATCATAGCTTTTAGTTAAAATCTTGCAACTTTCATCACCAATTGATTTTGCGTAATTAATCCAATTTGCAAATACTAATGTGTCCTTTAAAGAGAGACCATAAGCTAGTTTTCTTTCACCAGATTTATAAACCTTTTCATTATTAGCATCAAAATTATGCTCAATTTTTTTCCACTCTTTTTTATATTCCATAATATTTTTTTCTAAGTTTCCAAATTTTGGGTGTTTTTCTACAAATTCACTACAACCTCTTTTTACATGCATCTTAATATTTTTATCAATGCTAGCTTTTAAGTATTTGCCAATATAAATTTCGATTTTCCTAGCCTCCTCTAAAGTTGTACAATAAATAAACCCTTTATAATTTCCTTTTATATTTTTTCTAGCATCGATCATACATTTTCTTAAGTTTTCATTCTCAAAATACAAAATATCAAAAAGAAATTGTAACTTAATCATATCTATAACATTTTTTGGGTCTATTTGAACTTTGTAACAACTAAAACAATATTCTGGCATGACACTATAATTCTGAAAAATGTCAAATGCGCGTTCGCATTGCAAATACTCTTTTCCACCTCTTGGTATCTGGGTTATTTTCAAAAATAAATTATCTTTAAAATATTTTTTAATAATGAGGTTTGATTTAATTAAAATCTCAGCGATTGACTCGTCTTTTATTTTCTCTCCCTCTTTGTAGTTAATGCTTAACAAGGAGATTTCTTTATCAGCAATTTTATAGTCTTGATTATTAATCATTCTTATTTTTTGTAAAAATTGCTAATTTATTGTTTGCCATATTTAAAAGATAGTTTATTTAATAACATAACACAAATTTAAATGGACTTAAAAAAATTTATTAGATCTATACCTGACTATCCCAAGAAAGGTATTTTGTTTAGAGATATTACAACTTTAATAAAAGATGAAAAAGCTTTTGAGGAGACAATTAATCAAATAATTAAAAGATCTAAAAAGTTTCAATTTAATAAAATTGCAGCAATTGAGTCGAGAGGTTTTGTTTTTGCATCTGCTGTCTCATATATTCTAAAAAAACCTTTTATAATGTTAAGAAAAAAAAACAAATTACCTGCTGAAACTTACTCTGTAGATTTTGAATTAGAATATGGAACTGCAACTATTGAAGTACATAAAGACTCAGTAAATGAAAATGATACTGTTTTAATAATTGATGATTTAATTGCTACTGGTGGGACAGCTGAAGCAGCTTCAAGACTTATTGAAATTTCAAAAGGAAAAGTTGGAGCATTTATTTTTGTCATAAACTTATTTGACTTAGGTGGATCTGATAAATTAATTGAAAAAGGTTTTAAAGTTGAAAACTTAATCGATTTTCCAGGCCATTAATTTATTTCTGGTCTGTACCAAGATTGTTTACCAAATAAAGCATTAATGGTGCCTGACATTCTTATTTTGTAAATATGTCTTTTTTTTGTTAAAAGTGAATAAACAGACAGAATATTTTATAAAGTTTCCTAACAAACTAGTTAAACCCAATAATAGCGAGACGAAATTGCCTCGATGTTTTTTATTGAAATAAAATCTTGACCACATCCAATGCCAGTTTCTTGAAAGTTCTATCTCATCATTGAATTTATCATCAACAGCTTTGGCTCCTAAGTGACGAATTTTAGAATTTGTAACGATATATATTTTCCCACCTTTTTTTTTTGCTCTTAAACACAAGTCGACATTTTCTAAGTACATAAAAAATTTTTCATCAAAAAAAAAATTATCATCAAAACAATCTTTATTAATAATCATTGAATAACCATCAATCTCTTCAACATTACTAATTGATTTACCATCATCTTTTAATATCTCTGAAGAATTGGTTCTATAATTTGGATAAAGGGGATTATCTGATAAAGGTGATAAGATTGCAAAATTATCTAATTTGGAAATCGAGTTATTGATATTAATTATAGTATCATTTTTTAAAACTACATCTGGATTTAACACATACACATACTGTGTATTGGATTTAATTATACCAAGATTGTTTCCAGCACCCATCCCTATATTCTTAGACAAAACTACCTCAGTTTTATCATAATTCTGCTCTAATTCTTTTTTTAGTTCTTCATCAGATGAATTTTCAATTATTAATTTATTAAAATCTTTAGGTAGAGAGTTTAAGCAATCGTAGATTACTTTTCTACTATTAAAAGTGACTATAACAAAGGTTAGATTATTGTTTGTAAATTCCATTTAAGAATGAAGTATACTTAAAATAACTATTGTTGTAAAAAAAAAAGTAATGAAAAAAATTATTGTAACTGGTGGTTTAGGATTTATTGGAAGCAATCTAATAAAATTGTTAATCAAGAAAAATTATTTTGTAATAAACATTGATAAGGTTAATTATGCTTCAAACTTTTACAATACAAAGAGCTTTTCTAAAAAGGAAAATTATAAATTTGTAAGATTAGATATTAATAATAGTTCTAAACTTAAAAAAATTTTAAATTTACATAAACCTATTGCTATTTTTAATCTAGCAGCAGAAACGCACGTTGATAGGTCAATTGATGCACCTGCTGAATTCATTAAAAGCAATATAGTCGGTGTATTTAATTTACTGGAAGTATTTAAAGAATTTTCAAGAAAAAACAAAAAAGCTAAACTAATCCATATTTCTACTGATGAAGTTTACGGTGATGTTTTAAAAGGTAGAAGCAAAGAAACCGACCCTTACAAACCGAGTTCCCCTTATGCTGCGTCAAAAGCATCATCAGATCATTTGGTTTACTCATATGTCAGAACTTTTAACCTTAATGCAATGATAACAAATTGTTCAAATAATTACGGACCTCATCAACATCCTGAAAAACTAATTCCAAAATTAATCTACAATATTATTAATAATAAGCCTCTACCTTTATACGGCAAAGGAAAAAATTCTAGAGAATGGATATTCGTAGACGATCACTGTGAAGCCTTGTTTAAAGTATTTAAAAATGGAACTAAAGGCGAGTTTTATAATATTGGATCTAATATTAATTGTAATAATTTTGATATTGCCAAACTATTAATTAACATCTCTAAGAAAAAAATAGAATTAGGAAAAAACGTAAAAATAAAATTTGTAAAGGATAGACCTGGACATGATTATAGGTACGCTTTAGATAGTGCAAAAGTTTTAAAAAAACTGAAATGGAAATCTAAGGTAAATCTTAAAAAAGGTTTAGAAAACACCTTTAACTGGTATTTCAAAAATATGAGGTACTATACAACTTTAAAAAAAAAGGATATCACAAAGAGACTAGGAATAGTTAAATGATAAATAAAGCAATTATTTTAGCTGGTGGCATGGGTACTCGAATGAGTCCTTTAACGAAAGCAGTAAATAAACAGCTTCTTCCAATTTATGATAAGCCTTTAATTTTTTATCCTCTTTCAATTTTGATGTTGGCAAAAATAAAAGATATTCTAATAATAGTAAACAAAGGTCAATTAAACCAATACAAAAAAATTTTACCAGACGGAAAACGTTTGGGAATTAATATAGTTTATAAAGAACAAAAATATCCAAAAGGACTCCCAGATGCATTTCTTATAGGAGAAAATTTTATAAATAATAAAAATGTTGCATTAATTCTTGGAGATAATTTTTTCTATGGTCAAAATTTAACCTCTAAACTGATAAATTGCACAAAACTTAAAAGTGGTGCAAAAGTTATTTTGCATAAAGTGATAAAACCTGAATTATTTGGTGTGGCGAAAACTTCTAAAAGTGGAAAAATTTTATCAATTAAGGAAAAACCTAAAAAATATATTTCTGATCTGGCAATTACCGGTTTATATTTTTTTGATAAAAAAGTTGTTGAATATGCGAAAAAACTTAAGCCTTCATCTAGAAATGAATTAGAGATTACTGATTTATTAAAATTTTATTTAAAGAAAGGAAAGTTAACATCAGATATTTTAGGCAGAGGTGGAGCCTGGTTAGATACAGGCTCAATAGAAGATTTTTACAAAACAAGTGCTTTTGTTTCAGCAATAGAAAATAGACAAGGCTTTAAAATTGCATGTCTTGAAGAAATTGCTTTCAATAATAAGTGGATAGGAAAAAAAGAAATTTTAGATTCAATTCAATTTTATGGTAAATGCGATTACACAAATTATATTAAAAAATTAATATCATAAATGAAAAAGATAAAAACGAAGTTTAAGGACTTATTTATTGTAAATACAAGGGTTTTTAAAGATAATAGAGGTTGGTTAAAAGAAGAGTTCAAAAAAAGTTTTATAAAAAAAAATTTAGTTTTTACATTGGTGTCAAGTTCAAAGAAGAATGTGTTAAGAGGCCTTCATATGCAGACAAAAAAACCTCAAGATAAATTTTTATCAGTACTAAAAGGCAGAATACTTGATGTTGCGGTAGACCTAAGAAAAAATTCAAAAACTTATGGAAAACATTTTAAGATTATTCTTAGTGAAAAAAATGGTAAACATTTATTTGTTCCAAAAGGGTTTGCACACGGTATTTTAGGGTTAGATAAAGAAAATATCCTACATTATGCTTGTTCTAATTATAGAGATTCTAAAAGCGAAGTATCAATTAAATGGAATGATAATGATTTAAAAATAAATTGGGGAGTGAAAAAACCTATCATATCCAAAAAAGATAGATTAGCCCTTTCTTTAAAAGATTTCCAAAGGAATAAAAGATGAAAAAAATTATATTCACTGGTGGCAATGGAAAGTTCGGTAGAATATTTAAAAAATTCAATTTTAACAGAACAAACATTTATTATCCATCTTCAACTACTTTTGATGTAACAAATTTAAAAAAAATGGAAAAATTCATTAAAAAAATTAAACCAAAATTTATTATACACACTGCAGCGATTTCAAGGCCGATGGAACTTCATGAGAGAAAAATTAATAAAAGTATCAATACAAACATTATTGGAACTTCAAACGTAGTAAATCTTTGCCACAAATATAAAATTAAACTAATTTATTTTTCAACGAATTACGTATACCCATCAAAAAAAGGTAATTATAAAGAACATCATCCCTTACTACCTTTTAATAATTATGCCTGGTCTAAACTAGGAGGAGAGTGTGCAGTACAAATGTTGAAAAATTCACTCATTTTAAGAATATGTATGACGGAAAAACCTTTTATGTATAAATATGCTTATACAAACTTAAAAACAAATTTCATGTACCATGAAAATTTAGCCAAGGTTTTTTTTAAATTGATAAATAAAAGAGGAATAATAAATATCGGTGGCCCTGTGCAATCTGTTTATAATTTTGCAAAAAAAAATAACGGAAAAATTAAAAAAAAATTAATGAAAACAAAGAGAAATAGCCTCCCTTTAAACTCTACGATGAATATAACAAAATTTCAAAAATTTATTAAAAAAAATTAAGTTTTTGTTATGTCCACAAGAATTAAAGTTTTCATATTCTTTCTAATTATTTCAAGCAGTATTTGTTTCAGATTATATAACATTAATTATGATGACTTTTGGATTGATGAAATGATTTCTTTCTGGGTCGCTAATCCAGATTACTCATTTTCTGAAAGTTTAGATAATCATAGAGATATTGAACAAGTCCCCTTTTTTTTTAATTTAATTACAAAAATATATTTTCAAATACTCGGATATCATGAAAATATCGCAAGATATTTGCCAGCTGTAAGTTCGATACTTTCAATTTTTGTAATAATGGATTTATCAAGAACCTTAAGTAAGTCAAACGCATATTTATTTTCTGGATTTTTAATAGGATTAAATATTTTTTTAATTTCCTATGCTCAAGAATTAAGGGTTTATTCAGTATTATTTTTGTTTACTAGTTTATCAATTTTATTTTTTTTTAAATATCTTAAAGATAAAAATAATTTCAGTCTAATTTTATTTTCTGGGTTCACTTTAATATCAGTTTTACTTCACCCATTTACTTTTATTTTAATTTGTTCCTATTTTTTTTTCTCTATATATTTATATCTAAATAAAATCAGAGTAGGAAAAATTAATTTATTTTTAATAATCATCTTTATATTTTTTGTACTTTACTATCTTCTAGTATACTCTATTGAAAGTGCAGGAAAACCAAGCTGGATAGAGGAAATTGACCTTAAATTTTTTACAAATTTCTTTTTTTCAAAATTTTTTGGATCAAGAATTGTTGGAATAGTTCATTTAATAATACTGGCTTATTTAATTTTTAAATTTATTAAATTTAAAACTAAAGATAATAATATTATATTTTTTTTCATATATTTATTTTTATCTTACTTTATACCAATAATTTATAGTTTATTTTTTGATCCAGTGCTCATTGCTAGATATTTGATATTTGCTATAATCCCAATAGTTATAATTATTACTCACATTTCATTTAAACTACATGATAAATTAAGAAATATTATTATCGCTCTTATAATATTACTTACTGTTGGAAATATGACTACAGAACAAGCTATTAAACAATTTTATAAAGAAAGATGGATTTTAAAACCACAAATAAAAAAATCTTTAAAAATAATTAATAACTCTGAATTTAAGGACTTCAAAATTAAAATTAAGAAAATGCCGAATGAAGTTCCAGCAAAAAAAACAGTTTTGAATTATATTGATTATATTGCTAAAGAAGAAAAATTGTTAATTAATCACATAGAAAAAGAGCATAATATGAGTTCAGCCTTTTGGGTAATATGCATTTATGATCTTAATAAAAACTGCAACATCAGCTTAAATACATTAAAACGTATTAAGCTTAACAGAGTTGATTTAATTTTAATAAATTGGTAGCGGGAAGTGGGATCGAACCACTGACCTCGGGCTTATGAGTCCCGCGCTCTAACCAACTGAGCTACCCCGCCATTAAATTGTTGTTGATATATACTACTTATTTTTTTTCATTCAAACAAGAAATTTAGGAATTATTTTTCTCACACTTAAGGGATTGTGGTAGTGGACTAAAATATCTATATTCAAAACTACCTGCCACCAAGGAAAAGACAAGTAAAGACAAAAAAATTTTTTTTAAAACTAAATTTTTTTCAATCAAAAATAATCTAAAAACTAAAAATATTAATATCACACCTGGTACAACCGCATATCTGCCGCCGACAAAGCCTGATTGTATAGTACCTAAGATTATCAATGATGAAACTAAAATTAATGAAAAGATTATCTTATTAGAAATTTTATCTCTTTTTTTATTTAGATATAATAAGGTAATTACAAGACCAAATATGAATAAGGCATATACTAAAAAATTAAAATATTGAATCTTATAAATCTCAGTTTCCACAAAAAGAAATTTGGGTATAGTACTTCCAAAAAAGCTCCTTATTGGAACATTGTAAAAATAACTATAAAAAATACTTAAATCAAAATTAAATCTGGGTGTATCAGATAAATTTGTTAAGATAAAATAAACAACAACAAAAGATTGAATTAAAAAAGCAAAAGAAGCAAAAATAAATCTATTTAAATCGACCTTATTTTTGCTTAAATAAAATTTTAGAAAATAAGCAGGTGTTAAAGCAGCTGCATATATACTGCAAATTCCTGAGAAAAAAATCAAAAAATTTGTAATCTTATTGACCAATATTTTATCATTTTCAAAGTTTTGAAATAATAAAATAAAACCCAATATCCCAAAGTATTCTCTAAGATGGGCACTAGACATCCAAATTTCTGGTGTCATTGGTGGAGAGAGTAAAATTATAAAAATTGCAAAAATTTTATGTTTATAGTTTTTAAATAAAATCGACTTTGCAAAATAAATATAAATAAATATAAATAAGTAAATCATTAGGTTTAAATAGCTGGCTAAAATTTTTGCTGTGTTAATTGGAAATAAACTAATTGTAGAATGAGTTAAATTTGTCCAAAAACTAAGCGCACCTTGTCCAGGATAGATAAAAAATAAATTATCTGAAAAACTTTTTAATTTACCTTGTTTGTAATAAGAGAAATCATAGGCTTTCAAAGAACCCTCTATAAACCAGCAAGGTTCCCTTAAAAAAATTAAAGTCAATAAAATTGCAAAAAAGATAAAAAATAAATAATATTTATTACTTAAGCTCTTCATTTTAAGACTATTTAAGATTATTTTTTTATCTAACATTACTTGTGTATTGATTTGAATAATTTGCTTAATCTTCTTAAATAAGGATAAAGTATTTTTATTAGAATATTATAATTCCATATCTTATTTACTTTTTTTGGTTCAAAGCCAAATTTATTTTTTTTGTAAATCATAGCTAAGCCATTTTCTTTGTGATTAAAAAAAATTTTTAAGGAGCAGTTTTCAGTATTATTATAATAAAACTCTTTGACAGAATCTAAAGTAAGATCATAAACTATAGAATTCCAAATATTCTTTTTTAATCTAAAGGGTAAACTATCAATGTCATCCACAAATATTGCTCCATCTTGTCTTAAATAAGCAAAATATAAGCTTATTAACTTTTGCACATGCTGAGCTTCGTGATAACTATCAATGAATATTAAATCTACTCCATATTTTTTTATTTCATAAAATTGATCCAAAACATAATCAACATTCAAATCGTTCGATTGCAAAAATTTCCAACTTTTTGAATTACTTACTTTTGAACAATCTGTGATATCCACACTAAAAACCTGGCCAGAATTTTTTTCCGCAAAATCAACAAATTTTTTAGTTGAAGATCCTCTTTCAACTCCAAATTCCAAGATAACTGGATTTTTTTTTTTTGACAGAAAATCTATCATTAAATCAATATGATTTTCAATATTGTGCATTAGGATAATTTAATAAAAACTATTTTGCAGTGATTTTATTAATATTTATATTACCAATATAAAACATTAAAGCAACGTATTGTATCAAAGCATAAATTGCTATCGGTGTTATATATTCAATCTCATGAAATAATTGAGCTCCAACGATAAAACCCATCGCACCATTTTGCAGCATAGCCTCTATCATGATAGTTCTTTGAACTTTCACATCTTTAAGAGCATACCTTGTTATCAAATATACTGTAGTCAATACTGAGATGATAACAACAAAAGCAATAGCTCCTGCATCTGCAAAATATCCACCTAAATTTCCTTGTTCGGTAAATATCGCAACTAATAAAATAATTATAAATAAAGCAAGAGCTGCTCTGTCAAATTTTAAATTATTTTGTTCAGAAAATCTTTTAAAATTGCCTCTTACAAGAATTCCAACAAATGTTGGTAAAGCTATAAATAAAAACATCCTTACTGAAAATTTTAAAAGATTTAGATCAAATTCAACAGATGAGAAAAAAGCTGCATATATTTTCAAAAACATTGGGATTGTTATGAATGATACCAATCCACAAATTGAAGTGATAGTTATCGATAATGCTACATTTCCTTTTACAAGTTTAGTTGCATAGTTTGACATTACTGCAGAAGGTAAAATTAATAATAAAAATACTCCAAGTTGAAACTCGGCCTGCATGGGAAAAAATGAAATAATGATAATTCCAATTAAAGGAAGCATTATCATCTGACATATTAGTGCTATGATAAGATTTCTGGGTTTTTTTAATACCTCAAAGAAATCTTTATAAGATAGATTAAGACCTAAAGAAAACATGATAAAAATCATGCCAAGTGGTCCAACAGTTTTTACAAATTCCACAATTCCCTCACTCGCTTTATGAACGAAAAAAAATAAAATTCAAGGCATTTTTGTTCATTTTGAGGTTGCTTAATCATAAAATTTAAGATTATTTGCGTAAACTATATAAAATGTCTTTAAGAGAGTTAAAATTTTCAAATCAAATCCAAGAAGAGCAAATTAGATCTGTTTATCACAAAAATTTTAATTATATCGTTACAGAAAGATTTTATTTCCAACAACAGTGGCTACTTGCTGCTTATAATAGATTTAAAGACTTTGATAAGTATTTAATCTTAATTCATTTAGTACAAAAAACTTTTAAAGCGTATAAAGATTATCAAATCAAAAATTCATTTGATGAGTTTTATGCAAAAGAAACTTATGAGATACAAAAAATAAATGTAATTGATTTATCAAGAGAATTACTGATTTCTAAAGAAACAACTAGAAGAAAAATTTTAGAAATGGAAAGAGATGGTGCTATTAAAAAAGATAAAAAAAAAATAATGATAAATCGTAAAGGACAAGAGTACCAAAAACCAAAAGATTCAATACGAAACATGGCAAGATTACTTTCAAGATTTACTCAATTTCTAAGTCAAGCAGGTTATTTAGACAAAAAAGTTGAAAATTCTGTTTTAGATAAAAGAATAAGAGATAGTTTTACTCAAATTTGGACTATTTTTTTTGAATTTCAAATTCCAACTATCTTAGGCTGGAAAAAATTTTTTGGAGATATAGAGACTTGGTCTATCTGGGCTCAATGTGCTTATAATCAAAATCTTGTAATCAATAAAAGTTTTAAAGAAAATTTAAGTCCAGAATTAACAGCGGATAATTTTATTGAAAAATTAAACAATGAAGGAACTCAAGGTTTAAATGCCATGACTATATCTGAGTTATCAGGGGTACCAAGACCTACAGCTCTTAGAAAATTAAATAATTTGATTAAGAGAAAATTGCTAAAAAAAGATAAAAATAATCTTTATCTTTTATTCGGGGTGCCAAAATTGGATACAAAAACTATTGAAAAAGATACAAATTTAAAAACAATTCGTGCTATTAATAAAACTAATGAAGAAAGATTTATTAGAATGTTAACGAAAATATTGAATACTATCGTATTTGATTAAAGAGACGCGATTATACCAGTAATCACTATCACTGAACCAATTAGACCTAGAAATAAAAGATTTTCTTTTCTTTCTTTTTTCTTCTCGTCTCTAACTCTTGTTAGTAAATCGTTGATATCAACTTTGATATTTGGCGTTTTTTTAAGCTCTACTTGCTGATTGTAACTTGATGTTTCCCCACTCATAGTTGTATTTAACACCATCCGATTCGGTTTTTCAAGAAAAGCGTTGTTCAAAATGAGTTACAAATTTTCAAGCCCCGTTCAAAATGGTCCTACAAAGAGCTGAGCTTTTTATCATTAAGCGGTCGGGTGATCACAGATGCTGGGTATTTTTTTTTCTCGACCTCTATTTCGAAGGCTTGTTTATCTATCTGATCACTAGTTAAGCCTGAATTAATGTAGCCAAATGCTAAATTTTTGTTGTAATTAAAAGAGTAACAGCCAGAAGTTGTACGACCTACAATCTTATCTTTTAAATAAATAGGCTCGTCATGAAGCAGAAGAGGTACTCCTTCTTTAGAATGGTTCAAAATGAGCATTTTAAATTTCTTATGGTCTTTTTTGTCTCGCTTTTTTTCTAAAGCAGCTCTTCCAATAAAATTTATATTCTTTTTAAAACTAACAGCAAAGTTTAAACCCGCCTCAAATTGATTTTCTTCAGGTGAAATATCATGGCCCCAATGTAAATAACCACTTTCCATCCTCATAATATCCATTGCATGCATTCCGCAAAGAGAAATTTTATAAGTTTTTCCTTTATCGATTAAAATATCAAAAAGTTTTAATGCATTTTCTTTTTTAACATAAAGTTCAAACCCTAATTCCCCAACATATGAAATTCTTTGAGCCCATAATTCTATATCATTAATTTTAACTAATTTAGCTGTAGCAAATTTAAAGTTTTCATTAGAGAAATCGTCAGAACTTATTGAGGAAATCATGTCTCTACTTTTTGGTCCAAATAAACCTAAGCAACAATAATCCTCTGTTATATCAGTTAATTTCACATCTTTAGAAATATGCTTTAAAATATGAAATTTATCATGTTCCCTATTCGCTGCAGAAGAAACAATTCTAAAATAATTCTTTTCTATACAAATAACAGTTAAATCAGTTTCAATTCCACCGTCTGAATTTAACATTTGCGTATATTTAATTTTACCAGGTTCATTTGGGATATTAGCTGTACATAAAATTTGTAATTCTTCATGTGCTTTTTCGCCTTTTAAATCGAATTTTGAAAATGGAGATAATTCAAATAAACCAACATTTGATCTTGCATTTTTTGTTTCAAATTCAGCACTTGGATACCAGTTTTGATAATTGTAACTATATTTATAATCTTTATTTTTTTCATCTTTAGAAAACCACATTGGTCTTTCATACCCACCCGATACACCAAAACATGCACCATGATCTTTTAATCTTTCATGATAAGGAAGAGTAATTACATTTCTTGAAGTTTTATGTTGTTTATATGGCCAATGCATTCCATATAAATCACCAAGTGTTTCTGTTACTCTTTCTTTAATAAAATTAATACCAGAGTGAAATTTTTGAAATCTTTTAATGTCATAACTAAAAATATCTTCATTAATATGACCATTCATCATCCACTCAGCTGTAACTTTGCCAACACCTCCTGCACTCGCTATTCCAATACTATTTAAACCACAACAAACAAAAAAGTTTTTAACTTCAGGGACTTCACCTAATAAAGTGTTTGTATCCGGTGTAAAAGATTCTGGACCTGCAAAAAACTTTCTAATTCCTGTTTTTTCCAAAATAGGAAATCTCTTCATACATGCATTTAAATATGGTTCAAAATGATCAAGATTTTCTGGAAATTCACCAAAAGAAAAATCTTCTGGAACTTTATTTGTTTTATCAAATGCAGGAATTGATTTTCCTTCAAATATTCCTAAAAGTAATTTTCCAGCATCTTCTTTAAAATAAGTTCTACTATCAAAATCTCTAATGACTGGTAAATCTTTTGGAACTTCTTTTATTGGTTCAGTAATTACATAAAAATGTTCAGCAGGATATAATGGAATACTTACACCTAATTTTTCACCAATTTGTCTTGACCACATTCCTGTCGCTAAAACAATGTATTCACATTCAATTTTTTCTCCATTAACAACTACACCTTCTATTCTTTTATTTTTAACTAAAATATCTTCAACAGGTGAATCTTCAAAAATTTTTGCACCTTCTGCTCTTGCAGCTTTAGCAAGTAATTGAGTAATTCCTGATGGATCTCCCGATCCATCTCCTGGCATTAAAATACCACCTAGCAGATCATCATTTTTAATTAGTGGTACTTTTTCTTTTATTTGGTCTTTATTTAAAATTTGTACATCGACATCAAAAAGCTGAGCAGTAGTTGCTTGTCTTTTTAATTCTTGCCATCTACCCTCTTCTTGAGCAATTGACATTGCACCATTTAAACGAAGTCCTGCAGAATGATCTACTTTTTTTTCGAGTTCTTTATATAAATCTAAAGAATATTTTCTAATTTTTGTAATTGTTGCAGAGGGTCCTAATTGACTGACTAATCCCGCAGCATGCCAAGTGGTTCCTGAAGTTAATTTATCTCTTTCTAAAAGAATTATATCTTTCCATCCAAATTTAGCTAAATGGTAGGCTACAGAGCAGCCAACCACACCTCCACCAATAACTACAACTTTGCAATTTTTTGGAAGTGTTTTTTTCATATATGATGTATTTATATAGAAATATGTCAATATTCGCTAATAATATTTTAGTCACTGGAGGAGCTGGTTACATTGGGAGTCATGTTGTTGAATTATTAATAAAAAATAATTCAAAAGTATTTATTTTTGATAATTTAATCACTGGATATAAAAAGCTCATCAATAAAAAAGCAAAGTTTATAAGAGGGGATATTAAAAATTTAAAAAAACTAACTAAAATAATTAACGAGAATAATATAAATTCTATTATTCATTTGGCAGCATATATAAACATTAAGGAGAGTGAAAAATATAAAAAAAAATATTATAGAAATAATGTGGGTGGAACTTTAAATTTAATAAAAGCTTGTAGGGGCACAAGTGTAAAAACTGTAATTTTTTCATCGTCGTGCTCAATTTATGGAAATATCAAAGGTCCTGTGAGTGAAAAAAAAACACCTAATCCTAAAAGCTATTACGCTTTCACAAAATATAAAAGCGAGGAAATAATTAAAAGATATTCAAAAAAATTTAATTTTAAATACGGAATTTTAAGATATTTCAATGTTGCAGGGGCTAGTAAATCAGGAAAAATTGGAGAAATTGAAAAATCTCACGGTCATTTAATTAAAAATTTGGCAATACAATCAACTAAGTTGAAGCCCGAGGTAGATATATTTGGAAATAATTATAATACAAAGGATGGAACTTGTGTCAGAGATTATATACATGTTGCTGATCTTGCTGAAATACATATAGTAGCATTAAAAAATATAATTAATAAGAAAAAATCTTTAATTCTTAATTGTGGTTACGGAAAAGGCTATTCTGTAAAAGAGATCATAGACATTTTTAAGAAAATAAAAAAAAACGTAATTGTTAGATACCAAAAAAAAAGGCAAGGAGATGTTGCTCAAATTTATGCAAACATATCTAAGTTAAGAAAAACACTTAATTGGAAGCCTAAATATAATAACATTAATCTAATTTTAAGAAGTGCAATAAAATGGGAAAAAAAATTATTACAATAAATTCTCGGGATTTACATATTCGTGCCCAAAAGCATCTGCTACAGCTTTATAGGTAACTTGACCTTTGTAAACATTTAGACCAGCTAAAAAATTTTTATCTTCACTTAAGGCTTTTTGATAGCCTTTATTTGCTAATTTCACTAAGAATGGAAGGGTTGCTTTATTAAGTGCAAATGTAGAAGTTCTAGGAACCCCTCCTGGCATATTTGCAACGCAATAATGTACAACATCATCTACTATGTATGTTGGGTCACCATGAGTAGTTGGTTTGCTAGTTTCAACACACCCGCCTTGATCAATTGCAACATCTACTATTACAGAACCTCTTTTCATTAGTTTTAACATATCTTTAGAAACTAATTTTGGAGCTTCTGCACCAGGAATTAAAACGCCACCAACTAATAAATCTGCTTCAGAAACTAATTTATTTAAATCGACTTTATCACTTTGTTCTGGAATAATTTTATCACCGAACAATTTAACTAATTGCTTTAATCTCTCTTCAGACTTATCAACTATATGAACTTTAGCTCTCATGCCTGTTGCTATAATTGCAGCATTCTCTCCTACTACTCCACCACCAAGAATTAATACATTTGCTGGCTCACCGCCTGGTGCTCCACCTAACAAAATACCTCTACCTTTTTGATTTTTTTCTAAACAATGAGCTCCAGCTTGAACTGACATACGACCAGCAACTGCACTCATTGGTGCAAGTAATGGAAGTCTGCCATTATCATCTGTTACAGTTTCGTAAGCAATATTGATGCTTTTAGATTTAATTAATCCTTCAGTAAGTTCTTTTGCGGCTGCTAAATGAAGATAAGTATAAAGAATTTGATTTTCTCTTAACATATCTACTTCAGCTTTTTGAGGCTCTTTTACTTTTACTATTATGTCTGCATCGTTAAAAATATCACCAGCTGTTTTTACAATTTTTGCACCAGCTTTAGTGTATTGATCGTTATCAAAACCAGCTTCAAATCCACTATTATTCTCAACTAAAACTTCATGACCCTCACCTACTAAAGTTTTTACACTTTCAGGCGTTAATCCAATTCTATTTTCTTGTGGTTTTATTTCTTTGGGAACGCCAATTTTCATAAAGAAAATTAATTCTTTTTACTTTTACTGTAGTTAGTAATTCCAGTTCTTAATTTTTCGATTATTTCATCAATATGTTTTTTTTCACATATAAACATAGGTGCAATAATAAGCGCATCACCTGTAGCTTTGAAATTAACTCCAGCATCATAACAATGTTTGAAAGTTGCTAGTCCTGCTTTACCTGGTTTTCCATCCATTTTAATATCAATTCCACCCATCATTCCATATCCTCTAATGTTATCAACTACATCAATATCTTTTAGTGAAAATAATCCTTCTTGAAAGTATGGACTTAGTTCTTTTGCTCTTTTAAAAATATCTTCCTTTTCAAAAATATCTTGTACTGCTAAAGCAGCAGCTACAGATACAGGAATTCCTGAATATGTATATCCATGAAATAATTCTACTGCACCTTTAGGTGCCGCGTCTACAACAGCATCATAAATTTCTTCTTTACATGCAACAACACCAAACGGAACAATTCCATTAGTTGTTGCTTTTGCCATTGTCATGATATCTGGAGTAACACCAAATTCTTGTGCGCCAAAAGCGGAACCTGTTCTACCCCATCCAGTTATTACTTCATCAAAAATTAAAAGAATATTATGTTTATCACAAAGTTCTCTTAATCTTTGTAAGTATCCAACCGGAGGAACAAGAGTTCCTGTTGAACCTGCGATTGGTTCGACAATACATGCTGCAATATTTTCCGATCCAAAGTTTGTACAAATTCTTTCTAAGTCATTTGCTATATCTGCACCAGTTTCTGGTTGACCAGATACAAATTTATGTTCGTCTAAGTGTGTATGCCTCATGTGAACTACACCTGGCATCAAGACACTTGCATATGCTTTAACGTTGTTAATCATACCACCAACAGAAGTTGCTCCAATATTCATACCGTGGTACGCTCTCTCTCTTCCAACAAATCTAAATCTTTGACCTTCTCCTCTTGCTTTGTGATATGCTATACTAATTTTAATTGCAGTCTCTACAGCAGTAGATCCACAAATTGTATAAAAAATTCTATTTAAGTTTCCTGGAGTGTGTTTTGAAATTCTAGTTGCTAATTCAAAAGATCCACCAAAACCTTGTTGAAAGGGTTGAGCATAATCTAATGTTTTTAATTGATTTGTAATTGCATCAATAATTTCCATTCGACCATGACCAAGTGGATTACAAAAAAGTCCAGAGCTTGCATCTATTTGAGTATTTCCTTCGTGGTTTTTAAGATAAACGCCTTTAGCTTCAGTAATTAATCTTGGTCTCTCTTTAAAATCTTTGTTGGATGTAAATGGCATCCAATGTTCGTTAAGCGAATTTGGTATTGAAGGTTTTTGACTCATTTTTTTCTATTCCTAATCTTTAGACTAATTAATATTAATTAACTATAAAAATCTATTATAGCAGTACAACCAAAAATTGAATAGTCTATTTTGACACCCATTCCTGTTAACAACTTCATTTACTTCTGGTCTATTTTCAACTTAAATACTGGTTATAAATTTAAATAAGGAGAGGAATAAATGAGAAAAATACTAAGTTTTATTCTTGGAAGTATCTTAGCTCTTAACTTAACTATTTCAGTAGCTAATTCAGCTGCAAAAGAAGTTAGAGTTGCTTACTTTTTAGAATGGCCTAGTCCAAACCTAGAAGACATGCAGAAGAAAAATTTTGCTAAAGCTTTAGGTGTACCAGTTAAGTGGACTAACTTCACAAACGGTGGAGCAATGACTGACGCTATGTTAGCGGGAGACATCGATATTTCTTACTCACAAGGTTTAGTACCTTTCATAAACGCAGTTAAATCTAAAGCACCTATCAAGCTTGTAGATATAGCTATGGAATATGGAATGGGTGGAACAACTTGTGTAACTTCAAATGCTTCAGGAATTTCAAAAGCTAATGCTACTGAACTTGAAGGTAAAAAAGTTGCTGTACCACTAGGAACAATGGCTGAATACGTTTTTGATGAAAGTATGAAAGTTGTTGGCGCAGACAGAAAAAAAATGGATATCATTCAAATGGACCCTGAAGAAGGTGCTGCTGCATTAGTAAGTGGTGATGTTGTAATGGCATGTTTATTTGGTGGTAATTCAATTAAAGCTGCAACAGCTGTTGGAACAAGATTACTTACAGTTCAAGAAGCAAGAGACGCTGGTATCTTAGGAATAGATATTACTTCAGTAACTACTAAGTTCATGAAGGAAAATCCTGAAATGCTAAGAACTTTTATTGAAGTAACTCATGAAGCTAATGCTAGATATAAAGCTGGTAAAAGCGACATGAACTCAATGTCTAGAGCTTCTGAAATGAAAGTTGGTGATATGAAAGAAACTTTAAGTGGTTTCAAATTTTTAACACCAACAGAGACCAAGCAATCTATGACTAAAGGAAATCTTGATGCATTCTTAAAAGGAATGGGAACACCAAGAGGAAACGTAGATACTAGTTTCTTACCTTTATAATCATTAGGTTAAATAGAATTAAATAGGCGCCAATTTTTTTAATTGGTGCCTATTTTTTTTACACAAATTTTAATGTAAGGTCTTGTTATGAGTGATTTAGTTTCTCAAAATCTAAATATGATCTTTAAATCTCCTAAAGGAGAAACTGTTCATGCATTAAAAGATTTAAATTTCACAATCAAAAAAGGGGAGCTATTAACAGTTCTTGGTCCATCAGGATGTGGAAAAACAACTTTACTAAATATTGCAGCTGGTTTTATTAGACCTACATCAGGAACAATTACTTTAGGATCAAATGAAATTAATGGTCCTGGAGTTGATAGAGGGATGGTATTTCAACAAGGCGCTTTGTTTGAATGGTTAACTGTTTCTGAAAATGTCAACTTTGGATTAAGAATGAAGAAAAAAGATCCGGGAGAAACCCAAAAAAAAGTTGATGAGTGGTTAGAAATAGTTGGTCTAAAAGGTTTTGGAAATACTCCTACTTATCAATTATCAGGTGGTATGCAGCAAAGAGTAGCGCTTGCAAGATGTTTAATTAACGACCCTGATTTAATTTTAATGGATGAACCTTTAGGTGCATTAGATGCATTGACTAGAGAAAAAATGCAATCACTTGTTTTAAAAATTTGGAAAGAAACTGGAAAAACAATTATCTTAATTACTCACTCAGTTGAGGAGGCTTTATTGTTAGGTGAAAGATTATATGTGATGGCACCAAGACCAGGTAGAATTCATAAAGAATATAAACTTCCATTTGCAGAAATGGGTTTAAAAGAAGATTTAAGAGAAATTAAAAAAATTAAAGAATTTTCATCAAAACGAGAAGAAATACTTTCCATGATTTGGAATATGGAAGAGGAAATAATGGGGAAAGATAATTAAATGTTTACCCAATTCATTACAATATTAATTTTGGTATCGATTGTTGGATGTATTCTTTACGGAAGAAGATTAATAAGAACAGAAAAAGTTGATGCTGTATTTGGTAACCCTGAAAGAGCTAAAGGTGGAACACATTGGATAATTGTCGGAAGTAGTGCGATACTATTAATTTGGTTATATTATTCTTGGGATATTGCGAAAGGTTTTTATCCTAAATCTGCTAATGAATTGTGCCAGGTTGCTAAAGTTAATGAATCTCTTTTAGGTTTAAAGTATCAGTTTCCAATAGAAGAGAGAGAATTTAAAAGCACATCAATAATAAAAATTGAAAATAAAAACCTTCAAATAATCACTAACGAAATACAAAACTCTCCAGATTTAAGCAGTTCACAGAAAACAACTTTAGTTGGATTTATCAACGAGACGAGACAGTTAATTCCATTACTAACAAACGAAAATTTAATGGAAACAGATACAAAAATTCAGATTAAAGAGATGACTGATGAAATAAGGCTTTTAACGTCTAACTTTAAAAAGAATGATTACCCATTTGAAACTGATGAACAAAAAAATGAAAGACTAAGAGCAGTATCTGAAGAAGGTGGTTGGGGTATCACAAAAGTTCAATCTGGTACAGGTTCAATCGAAAATACAATTGAAGTACCTTTAGTTCCAGCTACTAATAAAGGTCTTAAATTTGATGCTGCTGCAAAAGAACTTGAGATAATAAACGATAAATTCTTTAAATTAAGAAATCATAACCCACAATTTAAAAATTCAATAAAAAAATTAAAGGATACCATTAAGGAGTATAGAAGTAATTTAGGCGATGCAGAGGAAGTAGCATCAAATTATGCAAAAAATATTGTAAAGATCGCAAGAAGAGTAGAGTATGCAAGTATTTATCCACCAAATGCACTGAATGAAATGCAGAATGCAATTGTTGAGTTCGACAACGTTCAAAAATCTGAACAAGGTGGATTAAGATTTGTAGATATGTTTTTATTTCCTGCAGGAACAATTGTATCAAGTGGAACGAGTTGCTCTGAACAAGGTTCTGGAAGATGGTTGCCTAAACCATCAGATACACTTAATAAATTTATTTTAATGTCAAAACCAAGTGTAGGTTACAAAAATATACCATTACTTTGGATTGATATGATGGATGTAAGTAAAATAATTGGATTTATTTTACCAGATTGGATTGCTGACGTTCTTCCAGGGGAATACCCTATTCATACCAAAGACGGTGTAGTTGAACAGAACTTTAAAGGTAGAGTTCTTAAAGTTGTTACAGGAGATTTTAAATTATTTAAAATTCCTGTTCCTTATGGACACATTTGGGATTCATTTTTAAGAGTATTTTTAGGACTTATCTTTGGAATTCTAATTGGAGTTCCGCTTGGATTATTTATGGGTTTAAATAGATTTGCTAAAGGCTTCTTTGATCCTTTAATTGAGCTTTACAGACCTGTGCCACCATTAGCATGGGCTCCTTTAATCATTTCAGTTTTAGGTATCGATAATACTGGAAAAGTATTCTTGTTATTTATGGTCTCATTATCAATCATGATTATCTCTGCACGGGCTGGTGCATCTGGAACTCAATTATCAAAAATTCATGCAGCTCATTCACTCGGTGCATCCAAAAAACAAATTTTAAGATATGTGATCTTTCCTAATTCTTTACCGGAAATTCTCACAGGAATAAGAGTGGCAGTTGGAATGTGTTGGGGAACTCTTGTTGCAGCTGAATTTTTAGCAGGTACTACAGGAATTGGATTTGTTGAAAATGTCGCAAAAAAATATTTCCAATATGAAGTTATTTGGATAACTATTTTCATTATGGGTATGCTGGGACTATTATTCGACGTTACATTAAGAAAAATAATAGATAAAACTATCCCATGGCGTGGAAAAGGTTAATTCTATTTTTATTCATATTTTCAGTATCAGCTGAAGCTTCAGAATTTAAGATAAATAAAATTACAGATTTAGATTCCCCTTGGGGCTCAACTTTCATATCTGATAAAGAATTATTGATTACTGAGAAGTCAGGAAAAATTAAATTAATAGAACTGAGTACTGGAAATGTTTCTGAAGTAATTCATAATCTTAAAATATTAGAGGACGGTCAAGGAGGTTTATTAGATATTTTATATAAAGATGATGTTGTTTTTG
>CACHYX010000009.1 GCA_902584225.1 uncultured Pelagibacteraceae bacterium | reverse complement strand
TAGTTGCCAAAAGAACTGTTCCATATCTTGTAATTTGTGTAATTTTTTGTCTTCCAATTGTCCCTTGACTTTTTAAATTTTTAAAATAATCAGAAACTCCTGTAAGTAACTGAACTATAATAGAAGATGAGATGTAAGGCATTATTCCTAAAGCAAATATTGCCATACGACTTACAGCACCACCTGCAAAAACATTAAACATGCCGAGTAGGCCTTTTTGATTTCCCTCCATCATAATCTTCAATTGATCAGGGTCTATACCGGGTAAAGGAACGAATGTTCCAAATCTGTAAACTGCTAGAATAAATATAGTAAAAATTATACGATTTCTTAAATCGTTATTTTGTGTCATTGTACTCATATTATTTTTTTTATTTGCTCTCTAAAATTTTAATTGTTGAGCCATTCTTTGAAAGTTTTTCTTTTGCTGAATTAGATAAATAATGAACTTCTAAATTTAACTTGTCTTTGATTTCACCCTGACCAAGTATCTTAATTTTTTGGTATTTTTTTTTTAAAATTTTAGAACTATGTAGATATTTTATATCTATCTTTTCAGATGATTTTATTCTTTTTGACTCTATAAACAGTTGTAAATCACCTAAGTTTAATTTCCCTATTTTATTTTTATTGATTGAATTAAAACCTCTTTTGGGTAATCTTCTATATAGAGGCATTTGGCCACCTTCAAAACTTTTAATTGCAACTCCAGATCTTGATTTTTGTCCTTTAACACCTCTTCCAGAAGTTTTGCCTTTTCCAGATCCAATACCTCTTCCAACTCTGATTTTTTTAGTTTTCAATTTTGTTAAACCATTAAGCATCGTTATCCTCTTTTTTCTATGATTTCTGAAATTTTCTTATTTCTTATTATTGATATTTGTTTTGGAGAATTTTGTTTTTTTAAAGCTTTAAGACATGCTCTAATAACGTTGTGAGGATTTGCAGTTCCTAGTGATTTAGCAACAATGTCTTTTATACCTAGCACTTCACATACAGCTCTAACAGGTCCACCAGCAATAATACCTGTTCCTTTTGGTGCTGCTCTCATTTTGATTTTTCTAGCGCCGTCTTTACCAGAAACATCATGATGAATAGTTCTTCCCTCTCTCAAAGGTATTTGAATTAGATTTCTTCTAGCCATTTCATTAGCTTTTTTTATAGCATCTGGAACTTGTTTAGATTTGGCATGCGCAATACCAATTTTTCCACTCTGATTACCAACAACTACTAATGCGGAAAAACCAAACCTTCTACCACCCTTTACAACTTTTGTTATTCTATTTACGTGAACAAGTTTTTCTATAAATTCATTTTCTTTTGACATATTAAAATTCCATTCCGTTTTTTCTTAATGTTTCAGCAAAAATCTTTACTCTTCCGTGGTACTTAAATTGACCTCTATCAAAATAGATTTTCTTAATATTTTTTTCTCCAGCTTTTTTAGCTAGTTTTTCGGCAACTATTTTTGAGAGCTCTGTTTTGTTTATTTTTCCAGATTTCATGCCCTTTTCATTAGATGAAGCTGAAAGAATAGTTTTACTATTTGCATCATCTATAATTTGAGCCGAAATGTTTTTTAAACTTCTAGATACGCTTAATCTATAACGATCATTTTTAGAATTATTTTTTAGCTTATTTCTCACTCTAAATTTTTTTCTTTGTAACGTACTTAATTTCATTATTTCTTTTTACCTTCTTTTCTTAATATATATTGACCTTTTTCTTTAATTCCTTTTCCTTTATAGGGTTCAGGTGGTCTAAAAGATTTAATTTTTGATGCAATCATGCCAACTTTTTGTTTATCAACACCTGATATTTTAATAGTTGTTTGTTTTTCAACTAAAATTTTTACATCTTCGGGAATATCAAAATTAATATCATGACTAAAACCTAGTTGAAGATTCAATTGTTTTCCTTTTAATGCTGCTCTGTAACCTACGCCGCTTAGCTCAAGTACTTTTTCAAAACCTACACTAATTCCTATTATTGCATTATTAATTAGACTTCTATTCATACCCCATAATCTTTTTGTATCATCGTCTAGTTTCTTTGGTTTTATTGAAACGTTTTTACCATCATCAATTTTAAAATCGAACATCTCTAAATTAATTTTTAACTTTTGTTTACCCAGAGGACCTTCTATATTGATATCTGATCCTGCTAAAGCCACTTTGACTTTATCTGGAATATTAATACTTATTTTACCTATTTTAGACATTAAAATACCTTACAAATTATTTCGCCACCAACTTTTTGTTTTCTTGCATCTATGTCTGTCATAACACCTTTTGGTGTAGACACGATTGCGATTCCTAGGCCATTATTTATTTTTGGTAAACTTTCTGCGCTAGAAAAAACTCTTCTTCCTGGTTTTGATACTCTTTCGATTACACTTATTACAGGAGATCCAGAATTATATTTTAAATCAATAATTAAAACTTGTTTATTTTCATTTTTATCAACATTAAACCCATTTATATAACCCTCATTTTTTAAAACATCTGCAATCTTCATCTTAAAATTTGAAGAAGGCATTTCTACTTTTTTATGATTTCTTAATTGCGAGTTTTTTATTCTCGCTAGCATATCTCCTATTGGATCTGTTAAACTCATATAATTTTCCTTTCTACCAACTTGATTTTATCATACCAGGAATTTTACCCTGCAGACCTAGTTGTCTAAGAGCTATTCTTGATATTTTTAATTTTCTGTAAACACCATGCGGTCTACCTGTAATTTCACATCTATTTCTTACTCTTGTCTTCGCTGAATTTCTTGGTAATTTTGATAATTTTTGTTGAGCTTTAAACCTTTCTTCTAAAGGTAATTTTTTATTCATTATAATTAGTTTTAGTTTTTTTCTTTTTGCATAAAATCTATCTGACATTTTTTTTCTTCTATTATTCTTATTTATTGAACTGAGTTTAGCCATTAATTGCTCCTTTCTTCTCTAAATGGAAAATTAAATTTCTTTAGCAATTCTAAGCCATGCTCTTTAGAGTTTGCTTTTATTACTATTGTAATATCTAAACCTCTTATTTTATCCACCTTATCAAAATTTACTTCGGGAAATATTATATGCTCCTTTACACCAAAGGTGAAATTACCAAACTTATCGAAACCTTTTGAAGAAAGTCCTCTAAAATCTTTTATTCTTGGAAGCGCAATGTTTACAAGTCTATCTATAAATTCATACATTTTATTTTTTCGTAAAGTAACCTTAAGTCCGGCTTTCGTATCTTTGCGTGTTTTAAAATTTGAAATGGATTTTTTAAACTTCGTTGAAACTGGTTTTTGTCCTGCAATTTTAGCTAAATCCTCTTCGCAAGATTTAAATATTTTTGAATCATTTCCATCTATTCCTAGACCCATATTTAAAACAACTTTTTCAAATTTAGGTGCCATATTAAGGTTTTTAAAACCATATTTTTCCTTAAGCATGGTTTTAACTTCCTTGTGATATAGTGTTTTTAACCTTGGTATCATTTTTTAACTTCCTTTTTTTTATCTTGTTTTTGATTCAATTTTAAATTTGATAAATGAACAAAATTTTCTTTATCAACTATTCCACCTTTTCTTTCTTTAGTAGTTTTAAGATGTTTTTTTATCATGTTTATTCCTTTAATCTTTGCTCTATTTCTCTTTCTATCTAATTCTATAATCTCACCTGTTTTATTTTTATCTTTTCCAACAAGAACTTTGACATTTGAGCCTTTCTTGATCATTTATATTACCTCCGGAGCTAATGATATTATTTTCATTTGACCCCTACTTCTTAATTCTCTTGTAACTGGTCCAAAAATTCTAGTCCCAATAGGTTCGCCTTTGTCATCTGTCAAAACTGCTGCGTTATTGTCGAATCTAACTTTTGATCCATCGTCTCTGTGAATTCCTTTTTTTACTCTAACAACCACTGCCTTATGAACTGAACCTTTTTTAACTTTGCCTTTAGGGATAGCTTCTTTTACAGCAACAACAATTGTATCACCAATGCTTGCGTATCTTCTTTTTGAACCTCCAAGCACTTTTATACACTCAATTTTTTTTGCACCAGTATTATCTGCTACAAATAATTCGGTTTGTACCTGTATCATTTATTGTCTCCTAGTACTTCAAATTTTTTTGTTTTTGAGTAAGGTCTACATTCAATTATCTTCACCTTATCTCCATTTTTAAATTTATTATTTTCATCGTGTGCACTAAATTTTTTTCTTACTTTAACTACTTTTTTTAAAACAGGATGCTGATATTTTCTCTCAACCATAACTGTAATTGTTTTATTTGGTTTATCACTCACTACAATTCCACTTAATACTTTTTTAGGCACTTTTTTTCCTTTCAATTAGTGTTTTCATTCTTGAGATGTTTTTTTTAGTTTGAGATATCTTTGACGGATTTGTAAGTTGTCCGTTTGTTTTTTGAAATCTCAAATTAAACAATTCTTTCTTAAGTTTATCTAAATTTTTTAATGCTTGATCCTTAGTAAATTTCTTTATTTCATTTTTCTTCATTATGAGATCCTTCTTATGAATTTAGTTTTAATTGGTAGTTTTGCAGAAGCTTTATATAGAGCCTCTTTTGCTATTTGTTCGGATACTCCGTCTACTTCAAATAAAATTCTACCTGGTTTAACTCTACATGCCCAAAATTCCGGTGAACCTTTACCTTTTCCCATTCTAACTTCAGTTGGTTTTTTTGAAACAGGTATATTTGGAAAAACTCTTGTCCAAACTCTACCTTGTCTTTTCATATGTCTTGTTAAAGCGACTCTAGCCGCCTCTATCTGTTTAGAAATTACTCTATCTGGCTGCAATGCTTTTAATCCATAAGAACCATAATTCATTTTATTGCACCTAGAAGCATTTCCATGAATGCGACCTTTGTGAGCTTTTCTAAATTTTGTTCTTGTTGGTTGTAGCATAATTATCTCTTGTTTGTTTCCTGACTAAATTCTTTTGTAAAAATTTCACCTTTATAGATCCAGACTTTAATACCAATAATTCCATATGTAGTTAAAGCTTCCGCTTCCGCATAATCTATGTCTGCTCTAAGAGTATGAGAAGGTATACTGCCCTCTCTTAACCATTCTGTTCTTGCTATTTCATTTCCACCTAATCTTCCACTAACAGATACCTTAATACCCTTTGCACCTAATCTTAAAGCTGATTGCATAGCTCGTTTCATAGCTCTTCTAAAAGAAATTCTTTTTACCAATTGTTGAGATATATTTTCAGCAACTAAGTAACTGTTTGTCTCTGGTTTTTTTACTTCTTTAATATTTAAGTTTACTTCGTTTGTAGTTAGATTTGATAGTTTTCCTTTGATCTTTTCAATATCACTACCTTTTTTACCAATCACAAATCCTGGTCTTGAAGTGTAAATTGTCACGAAACACTTTTTAGATGTTCTTTCTATCATGACTTTTGAAACCCCAGAGTTAATAACGTTTTTTTTAATATATTCTCTTATTTTAAAGTCTTCGATTAAAAATTTACCAAAATCCTTTTTTTTTGCATACCAGACTGAATCCCATCCTCTATTAACTCCCAATCTTAAACCTACAGGATTAACCTTTTGTCCCATCTTTAACCTCTTTAGTTTGTAATTTTTCCGATAATATAATAGTTAAATTTGAATATGGTTTTAAGATTGGAGCTGCTCTTCCTTTTGCTCTTGGTCTAAACCTTTTCATAGTAATTTGTTTACCGCAGTAAGCTTCTTTAACAAAAAGTTTATCAATATCATATTGAAAATTATTCTCTGCATTTGCAATAGCTGAAGATAAGGTTTTTTTGATATCCTTGCATATTCTTTTGTTTGAAAAATCAAGATCTCTGATTGCTAAATCAACTTTTTTTCCGACAATACCTTTTAAAATTGGATTAAGCTTTCTAGTACTAGATCTGATATTTTTATTTACTGACTTTACTAAATTTGTATCTTTTTTATCTTTTTTACTCATTTTTATTTCTTCTCTGCAGGTTTAGTTTCTTCAGCCTTAGCTTTTTTATCAGCTGGTGTATGACCGAAAAATTGTCTTGTTGGTGCAAATTCTCCAAATTTATGGCCAACCATATCTTCAGATACAGTAAGTGGAATAAACTTTTTACCATTATAAATTAAAAAACTTAAACCAACAAAATCTGGAATTATTGTTGATTTTCTTGACCAAGTTTTAATAGGCTTTTTACCAGACTCATTTTTTTGTTTTTCAGCTTTTTTAATTAAGCTTTCTTCAACAAATGGACCTTTCCAAACTGATCTAGTCATTTTAACCTTTCTTTTTCTTTCTTCTTCGAATTATAAATTTATCTGTTCTTTTATTATCTCTTGTTTTCAAACCTTTTGCAGATTGACCTTTTCTAGAAACAGGGTGTCTACCACCTGCAGATTTACCTTCACCACCGCCATGAGGGTGATCAACTGGATTCATCACAACACCTCTTGTGTGGGGTCTTCTACCAAGCCATCTTGATCTGCCAGCTTTACCAATCTTAATATTTTTTTGATCAGGGTTTGAAAGAACTCCAATAGTGGCCATTGCTCTAGAGTCAATTCTTCTAACCTCTCCTGATGCCATCTTGACAATTGAATAACTTCCATCATTACCCGAAATAGAGACAGATGTTCCTGCAGATCTTGCGATTTTTCCCCCGCCGCCAGGGTTAATTTCTACATTATGTATATCAATACCAACAGGTATTTCAGATAAGGGTAAGCAATTTCCTACTTTAATTTCAGAATTTGGTCCATTTGATATTTTATCTCCAACTTTAATTTCTTGAGGTGCTAAATAGTAAAACCTTTCACCATCAGGAAATTTAACTAACATTATGTGACATGATCTATTTGGATCGTATTCAATTCTTTCTACCTCAGCTTTTTCACCAAATTTTTTTCTATAAAAATCAACATTTCTATATTTTTGCTTATGTCCACCACCAACATTTCTAGCTGTTATTCTTCCAAGATTGTTTCTTCCGCTTGATGAATTTTTTACTGATGTGAGAGGTTTAAATGGTTTGCCTTTCCAAAGATTTTTTCTATCAACAAGAATAGTTCCTCTTACAGATTTAGTATATGGTTTGAATGTTTTTAATGCCATCTTATATTCCTGTTGTTAGATCAATAGATTGACCTTTTTTTAATGTAATCACTGCTTTTTTGTAACCTTTGACTCTACTGTTTCTGCCTCTGGTAAATTTCAAAATAGACTTTTTGTTAATAATATTTACTTTTACTACGTTTACTTTAAATATTTTTTCAATATTTTTCTTTAAAGTTTTTTTGTTAGCGTCATCTCTGACTTTAAAAACAATTTTATTTTGAGCAGACATGTTTGAAGACTTCTCAGTAATCACTGGGGAAATTATTGTATCGTATAAGCTTACTTTATTCATTAGTTGTACCTTTTCTCTAATTCTTTAACCGATGTTTCTGTAAAAATAATTTTCTTAAATTTTAAAATATCATATGCACTGAAATGACCTATATCTGTACATTTAACGTTAGGTATATTTTTTGTAGCTCTAAATATTTTATCTTTAGAATTTTTATCTAAAATCAAAATTGAGTTCTTGGCATCAAACTTTTTCAAAATTTTGTCCATTTCTTTTGTTTTTTTTATTTCTTTAGAAAAGTCATCGAAAACAATTACTTCTTTGAGTTTCAATTTTTTTGACAAGATAGAGCTAATACTTTGTCTTTTTTCATTTTTATTTAATTTTCTAGTTTTGTAACTGTTTCTCCCTTTTGGACCATGCGCTATACCACCACCAACAAAAATTGGAGCTTTTCTACTCGCGTGTCTTGCATTACCAGTTCCTTTTTGTGCATAAATTTTTGAAGTAGATCCAATAATTTCATTCTTTTGTTTAGTTTTGGAGCTTCTCCCCTTGTAGTTAGCGTTAGTCTTATAAATAACAGAACTGATTAATTTCTCATTAATTTTTGACGAAAAGATTGAATCTTTCACTTCAACTGAGCCCTTTTTTCCCTCAAGATTTATTTTTTCGATTTTCATTTATTTTTTTTTCTTTTCTGGAACTTTTTTCAATTTTTCCATTTTTTCAATTTTTTCTGACATTGTAAGTTTTCTAATATTTTTAACTGACTGCTTAACTAAAACTTCAGTATTTTTTGAACCAGGAATTGAACCTTTTAAATACATAATATCATTTTCTAAATCAGTTTTGATAATTTCAATATTTTGTTTAGTTCTCATTTTACTTCCCATATGGCCTGCCATTTTTTTTCCTTTAAAAACTTTACCTGGATCCTGGTTTTGACCTGTTGAACCATGTGCTCTATGAGAAATTGAGACACCGTGTGACGCTCTAAGACCGGCAAAATTATGTCTTTTCATTGCTCCTGCAAATCCTTTACCTATAGTTTTTGAACGAACATCAACAAATTTTGCATCTTTAAAAATTTCAAGACCAAGTTCATTGCCTTCTTTGTAATTATCCAACTTAGACACTCTAAATTCTTTTAAAACTTTTTTAGGTTCAGTATTTTTTTTAGAAAAGAAACCTTTCATCTGTTTTGAAAGTTTTGAATTTTTAATTTTTCCAAAACCAACTTGAACAGCGTTATAACCTCTTTGATCTTTTGAAATTAATTGAATTATCCTTCCCTTGTCGATTTTTACTGCTGTGACAGGCACCGACTGGCCGGACTTATAAAATTCTCTTGTCATACCAATTTTCTTTCCGATAAGTCCAATTTCCTGAATCATATTTTAATCTCCACATCTACACCTGAAGCTAAGTCCAATTTCATCAAAGCTTCTACAGTTTGCGGTGTTGGCTCTATAATGTCTATTAATCGTTTGTGAGTTCTTGTTTCAAATTGTTCTCGACTTTTTTTGTCAATATGAGGTGATCTTAATACTGTATATCTTTCAATTTTTGTTGGTAACGGAATAGGTCCTTTAATGTTTGCACCAGTTCTTTTAACTGTATTAACTATCTCTTCAGTTGATTGGTCTAATACTTTATTATCGTAGGCTCTTAATTTTATTCTAATATTTTGTTTATCCATTTGAACCTGTCTTTTTTGTTACTTCATCTTGAACATTTTGTGGAACTTTATCGTAGTGATCGAAAAACATTGAGTATTGTGCCCTTCCTTGAGACATGGATCTTAGTGCATTTATATATCCAAACATATTTGCTAATGGAACCATTGCCGTGATTACTGTAGCGTTACCTCTCTGTTCCTGAGTGTTTATCTGTCCTCGTCTACTATTCAAGTCACCTATCACATCACCCATATAATCTTCCGGTGTTACAACTTCCACTCTCATAATTGGCTCAAGTAATTTTAAAGTTGCTCTATTGCAAGCTTCTTTAAAACATTGTCTTGAAGCCAATTCAAAAGCTAGAACACTTGAGTCAACATCGTGGTGTAATCCATCTAAGATTGTTACTTTGTAATCTATAATTGGAAATCCAGCTAATATTCCGCTGTCGGAGACACTTTCAATGCCTTTTTCAACACCTGGTATAAACTCTTTTGGAATAGCGCCACCTTTAATTTTACTTTCTACTTCTCTCCCTTTACCAGGTTCCAAGGGTTCAATTGAAAGTTTTACTCTAGCAAATTGACCAGCACCACCACTTTGTTTTTTATGTGTGTAATCAAACTCCGATTGTTTAAGAATTGTTTCTCTGTATGCTACTTGAGGAGCACCAACATTTGCTTCTACTTTAAATTCTCTTTTCATCCTATCTACGATTATATCTAAATGAAGTTCGCCCATCCCTTTGATAATTGTTTGTCCAGACTCTTCATCAGAAGTAACTCTAAACGATGGATCCTCTTTGGCTAATCTACCTAGAGCCTCACCCATTTTTTCTTGATCTCCTTTAGTCTTGGGCTCAACAGCAATTTCAATAACGGGATCTGGAAATTCCATAGGTTCCAGTAAAACTGGGCTGTCTTCATTAGCTAAGGTGTGGCCTGTAATAGTGTACTTTAAGCCTGCAAGAGCTACAATATCACCAGCATTAGCCTCTTTGATATCTTCTCTCGAGTTTGCGTGCATTAAAAGCATTCGTCCAACTCTTTCTTCTTTATCTTTTGATGTGTTGTAAATTCCAGTGCCTGATTTAACTGTTCCTGAGTAAATTCTAATAAATGTCAAAGATCCAACAAACGGGTCATTTGCTACTTTAAAGGCAAGAGCTGAAAAAGGAGCACTATCTTCAAATTTCATTTCAACAACATCTTCTGATCCAGGTTTTGTTCCTTTGATTGAACCAATATCTTCTGGGCTTGGTAAATAGTCAACGACAGCATCCAATAATGGTTGAACACCTTTATTTTTAAATGCAGATCCAGTTAGTACTGGAACAAAATCAAAATTTAAACATCCCTTTCTTACACATTTAATTAAATCTTCATTTTTAATTTGATCGCCGTTTAAATAACTTTCCATTAGTTTCTCATCTTGTTCTACAGCTGACTCGACGAGTTCTTGTCTATATTTTTCACAAATTTCTTTTAAATCTTCTGGAATTTCTTTTTCTTCCCAAGCAGCTCCTAAATCTTCATTTTTCCATACAATGGCTTTCATTTTTACTAGATCAACCACACCTTGTAACGAGGACTCAATTCCAATTGGGATTTGCATAACCATAGGTTTTGCGCCCAATCTATCTTTAATCATGTCTACGCATCTAAAGAAGTCAGCACCTGTTCTGTCTAATTTATTTACAAAACAAATTCTTGGAACTTTATATTTGTCAGCTTGTCTCCATACTGTTTCAGATTGAGGCTCTACTCCAGCTACGCCATCGAACACTGCTACAGCTCCATCTAATACTTTTAACGATCTTTCTACTTCAATTGTAAAATCAACGTGTCCTGGTGTATCAATAATATTAATTCTATGATCTCTCCAAAAACATGTCGTGGCAGCTGAGGTGATTGTAATTCCTCTTTCTTGTTCTTGCTCCATCCAGTCCATAGTAGCTGCTCCATCATGAACTTCTCCAATCTTATGACTTTTTCCTGTGTAATAAAGAATTCTTTCAGTTGTAGTTGTTTTACCAGCATCAATGTGAGCCATGATACCGATGTTTCTATACATATTTAATTTATGAGTTCTAGGCATGTTTTCTTACCATCTAAAATGAGCAAAGGCTTTATTTGACTCTGCCATCTTATGTGTATCCTCTTTCTTTTTAATTGCTGAACCTCTATTTTGATAAGCATCAAAAATTTCATTAAAAATTTTATCAGACATTTTTTTATCTTTTCTTTTTCTTGAGGCATCTATTAACCATCTTATTGCTAGTGCTTGTGATCTTTTTGCTTTGACTTCAACGGGAACTTGGTAGGTGGCTCCTCCAACTCTTCTCGATCTTACTTCTACGGTTGGCTTAATATTGCTAATTGCTTGGTTGAAAACTGTTATTGGTTCATCTTTTGATTTAGATTTAATTTTGTCTATTGCATCATAAACAATTTTTTCAGCAATAGTTTTTTTCCCATCATACATTAGAGAATTTATTAGTTTAGGAATAATTACTGACCTATATTTTGGATCAACAACATTAAGTTTTTTAGGAGCGCTTTTTTTTCTAGACATTTTTATTTACCTTTTTTTGCTCCGTATTTAGATCTTTGTTGTTTTCTTCCAGTCACACCTTGGGTGTCTAGATTACCTCTCAAAATATGATATCGAACTCCTGGTAAATCTTTTACTCTACCACCTCTTATTAAAACAACTGAGTGTTCTTGAAGATTGTGACCTTCGCCAGGAATGTAAGAAGTTACTTCATGACCATTTGAAAGTCTTACCCTTGCAACTTTTCTTAAAGCTGAGTTAGGTTTTTTAGGTGTGGTAGTATAAACTTTTACACAGACACCTCTCTTCTGTGGAGATTTTTCTAATGCAGGAACTCTGTCCCTTGCTTTAGGTTTAATTCTTCTTTTTCTTAACAATTGGTTAATCGTCGGCATAATAATAATATTTTGGAAGAAATACTCTAGTGACCTGTGTATGGTAGCGTTTAGTGCTACAAGGGCACTACATTCCAACCAAAATTCTTGGTGAAAATACTACAGTTTTGTAATTTGTCAAATTAAAACGAGGAATTTAATGATAAATTACTATTGATTTACAGGGGTTTCTGGCTGCTCAATCTTTTCTTGGTCAGCAATAAATTTTTGATCGTCATCAAGAGCTTTTTTGTTCCACTTATTCTTAATTGAGCCTGTTCCAGCGGGTACTAACCTACCAACAATCACATTCTCTTTTAATCCAACTAATGTATCGACCTTGCCTCTAATAGCTGCGTCAGTAAGCACACGTGTTGTTTCCTGGAATGAAGCGGCAGAAATAAATGAGTCGGTTTGTAACGATGCTTTAGTAATTCCCATTAAAACACGTTCACCGGTGGCTGGTTTCTTGCCGTCTTTTTTAAGTTGTTCATTCATGCTATCAAATTTAAACCTATCAATCATTTCACCTGGTAATAAATCTGAGTCTCCTGATGTTTTTATCTCAATTTTTTTCAACATCTGTCTTAATATAGTCTCTATGTGTTTATCATTTATTATAACTCCTTGTAATCTATAAACCTCTTGAACTTGGTTCACAAAATATTCAGTTAATTCTTCAATACCTAATATCCTTAAAATATCATGGGGTAAAGGTTGTCCATCTAACAAGTATTCACCTTTTTTAATTTCTTCACCTTGGTTAAAATTAATATGTTTTCCTTTGGGAATTAAATAATTTGAACTTTCTCCACTTGATGAAACAATTGAGACTCTTTGTTTTCCACGTACCTCTTTACCAAATATTACTTTACCATTATTTTCTGCAATGATGGCACTATCTTTTGCTTTACGTGCCTCAAATAATTCAGCAACTCTTGGTAAACCTCCAGTAATGTCTTTTGTCTTCGATGTTTCTTTAGGTAAACGTGCTATTACATCACCCGCAAAGATTTTTTGTCCATCTTTAACAGACAAAATTGAGTCTGGTACGAGATAATATCTTGCTTCATTGTCATCAGCTTTCTTAATAACATTTCCTTTTTCATCTCTTAAGGTAATTCTAGGTTTTAAATCTGTATTTTTTGATTGTGATCTCCAATCAATAACTGATTTAGATGAAATACCAGTGGTATCATCGACTGTTTCAGATAGTGAAACTCCGTCAATTAAATCAACAAAATTTGCTATTCCACTCTTTTCTGCAATAACTGGTGTTGTGTATGGATCCCATTCACATATTTTTGAATTTTTCTTTACTTTGTCTCCATTCTTAAAAAATAATTTTGAACCGTATGGAACTTTATAAATTGCTATTTGAACACCTTTATCATCTTCTAAACTTAATTGTGTATTTCTTCCCATTACTATTAGATTTTTCTTAGAATCTTCTAATAAGTTTGTATTTATTATTTTTAAAACTCCATCGCTTTTGCTTACTATTTGAGAATCTTGTTTAATTGATGCTGTTCCACCAACGTGAAAAGTTCTCATCGTTAACTGAGTTCCTGGTTCACCAATTGATTGTGCAGATATCATTCCAATAGCCTCTCCTACGTTTACCATTTTCCCTCTAGATAAGTCTCTGCCGTAACTCATTGCACAAACTCCAACGTTAGATCCACAAGTTATTACTGAATATACGTTTATTGATTTAACACCCGCCGCATCTATTTTTTCACATCCAGCTTCATCAATTATTTCACCTTTTTTAATTATTGTTTCACCAGATATAGGATTTTTAACATCAGCGGCAACTACTCGACCTAGTGCTCTTTCTGATAAACTTACTATAATATTTCCACCTTCAATAATTTCCGATAAATTTATGCTTCCGGGTTTTTTACAATCGCAGTCTTTTTTAGTTATAGTTAGGTCTTGAGCAACATCGCATAATCTTCTTGTAAGATAACCTGAGTTAGCTGTCTTTAAAGCTGTATCAGCTAAACCTTTTCTCGCACCGTGAGTAGAATTAAAGTATTCAAGAGCTGTTAAACCCTCTTTAAAATTTGATGTAATTGGAGTCTCTATGATTTCACCAGAGGGTTTTGCAATCAAACCCCTCATTCCAGCCAATTGTTTCATTTGAGCAGCTGAGCCTCTAGCACCAGAGTCTGCCATCATGAATACAGAATTAATATCCAATCCTTTTTCAGATTTATTTGTTGCTGATATTCCTTTCATCATTTCAGATGCAACTTTGTCAGTACATTTCGACCAAGCATCAACAACCTTATTGTACTTCTCACCTCTTGTTATTAATCCCTCAGAATACTGATTTTCATAGTCCTTAATTAATTGTTTAGTCTCATCTATTAATTGTTCTTTGCTATCAGGTATAATTAAATCGTCTTTTCCAAAAGAAATACCTGCTTTAAATGCATGCTTAAATCCTAAGTCTTTTAATTTATCACAGAAAATTACAGTGCTTTTTTGACCTGTGTATCTAAAAACAAAATCAATTATTTCTGAAACAACTTTTTTAGGTAAAACTCTGTCAATTAAAGAAAATTTGATATCTTTGTTTTTTGGTAAGAGATTTGCTAACAAAAATCTCCCAGCTGTACTAGTGTGTTTTTCAAAAATTTGATTACCTTTTTCATCAATTGTTTCAAATCTAGATATAATCCTAGAGTGTATCTTTATTTTTCCAGACTCTAAACCTTGCTCGATTTCAGAATTATTTACAAAATACCCTTCAACTTTCTTCTCCTGATACGGTGGGAGAGACAAATAGTAAATTCCAAGTATCATATCCTGACTAGGGACTATAATTGGCTTTCCATTTGAAGGACTTAAAATATTGTTGGTAGACATCATTAAAACTCTAGCTTCTAATTGAGCCTCTAAACTTAATGGAATGTGTACTGCCATTTGGTCTCCATCAAAATCAGCATTAAACGCAGCACAAGTTAGAGGATGTAATTCAATTGCATCTCCCTCTATCAATTTAGGTTCAAAAGCTTGAACACCTAGTCTATGAAGAGTAGGCGCTCTATTAAGTATGACTGGATGTTCTCTTACAATAACTTCTAAAGCATCCCAAACAGCATTAGTTTCTTTTTCAACTAGTTTCTTAGCTTGTTTAATTGTAGAGGCTAAACCAAGTTTATTCAGTCTCGCATATAAAAAAGGTTTGAATAATTCTAGAGCCATTTTTTTTGGCAAACCACATTCATGAAGTTTTAAATCTGGACCAACAACTATTACTGATCTTCCTGAATAATCTACTCTTTTACCTAAAAGGTTTTGCCTAAATCTTCCTTGCTTACCTTTGAGCATTTCAGCAAGTGATTTAAGAGGACGTTTACCTGTTCCGGTAATTACTCTACCTCTTCTTCCATTGTCAAAGAGCGCATCAACAGACTCTTGTAACATCCTTTTCTCATTTCTAACAATTATATCTGGAGCTTTTAAATCCATTAATCTTTTGAGACGATTATTTCTATTTATTACCCTTCTATATAAATCGTTTAAATCTGAAGTAGCAAATCTACCTCCATCTAATGGCACTAAAGGTCTTAGCTCTGGTGGTATCACTGGTATTACTGTTAAGATCATCCATTCAGGCTTGTTACCAGTCTTAATAAATGAGTCAATTAATTTTAATCTTTTTATTGATCTCTCTTCTGAAACTTTAGACTTTGTTTCATTAATATTTTTTACAAGTGTTTCTCTTTCTTGTTCTAAGTTTATATTTTTTAGTATTTCTAAAATAGCCTCTGCTCCAATACCTGCTGTAAATGACTCATCACCATACTCATTTTGATATTTTATTAATTCGTCTTCTGACAGTAATTGGTTCTTCTTTAAACTTGTGAGACCAGGTTCTGTGACTATAAAGTTTTCAAAATAAAGAACTCTTTCTACCTCTTTGAGTTTCATATCGATTGCTAAAGAAATTCTACTCGGTAAAGATTTAAGGAACCAAATGTGTGCTACTGGTGTTGCAAGATTAATATGTCCCATCCTTTCACGTCTGACATTTGATTTTGTAACTTCAACACCACATTTTTCACATATAATACCTCTAAATTTCATTCTCTTATATTTTCCACACAAACATTCATAATCTTTTATTGGTCCAAAAATTCTCGCACAAAATAATCCATCTTTTTCTGGTCTAAATGTTCTATAGTTTATTGTTTCTGGTTTTTTAATTTCACCATACGTCCATGACTTTATTTTTTCAGGACTAGCTAACGAGATTTTAATGCTACTAAAATTCTGTGAGTCTGATATCTCTGTGTTTTTAAATAAATCTTTAAGTTCTTTTTTCATAATTAATTTAGTTCAACATTTAGTGCTAAAGATTTAATCTCTTTAACTAATACGTTAAATGACTCAGGAATTCCTGACTCAAAATTTTCTTCACCTTTAACAATTGTCTCATAAACTTTAACTCTACCAGCAACATCATCTGACTTAACTGTAAGAATTTCTTGAAGTGTATAGGATGCTCCATATGCCTCTAGTGCCCAAACTTCCATTTCACCAAATCTTTGACCACCTAATTGGGCTTTTCCGCCGAGTGGTTGTTGAGTTACCAAACTGTATGGACCTGTGGATCTTGCATGAATTTTATCTTCAACTAGGTGATGTAATTTTAACATATATATAGTTCCAACTGTTACATCTCGGTCAAATTTTTCTCCAGTTCTTCCATCCCACAAAGGAGTTTGACCAGTTTTAGGTAGTTTAGCTAAATCGAGCATCTCAGTTACATCTTTTTCTTTAGCTCCATCAAAAACAGGTGTAGAAATTGGAACTCCATTCATTAGATTTTCACATAAATCTGTAAACTCATTTTTAGTTAGTTTTTCTATTGAGTTTTCTAATATTTCTTTTCCATAAACAGATTTAAGAAAATCTTTAATTTTTTGAGACATTTCTAATTTTTTTTGATTCTCATTAACTAAATTTTTCAACTTATCTCCAAGTTCTGAACATGCCCAACCTAAATGAGTTTCTAAAATTTGACCAACATTCATCCTACTGGGTACGCCAAGAGGATTTAAGACAATGTCGACAGGTTTCCCATTTTCTCTATACGGCATATCTTCCACAGGAACTATTTTACTCACGACACCTTTGTTACCATGTCTACCTGACATTTTATCTCCAGGTCTTAGTCTTCTTTTAATTGCTACAAAAACCTTTACCATTTTCATTACACTTGGTAACAAGTCATCACCTTGTCTTATCTTAAGAACTTTATCCTCAAATCTTTCTTTTATATCCTGACTTGCATTTTGGTATTGTTCTCTTAATTTTTCCAATATTTCATTTTTACTTGCATCCTTAACATTCATTTTAAAAATTTCTGTTGTTGGTACCTCGTTAATATTATTTTGGTCAATTGTATCTCCTTGGTTCAAGTTTTTAATCTTTTTAGAAAGTTGCGTTCCAGATAAAATTTGAGCTGCTCTTTGCTTTATACTTCTTTCTAGAATTTCTTCCTCTACTAATTTATCTTGTTGAACTAAGTCTATTTCGGCTCTTTCAATTGTAATTGATCTCTCATCTTTTTCTATTCCATGTCGATTAAAAACTCTAACATCAACAATTATACCGCCACTACCACTTGGCATCTTTAAAGAGGTATCAGTAACATCGATAGCTTTTTCGCCAAAAATCGATCTTAATAATTTTTCCTCAGGTCCAGATGCGGTATCACCTTTTGGAGTAACCTTTCCCACTAAAATGTCTCCTGGTTTTACTTCTGCGCCAATATAAACGATGCCTGACTCGTCAAGATTCTTTAATGCCTCTTCATTAACGTTAGGAATATCTCTTGTAATATCTTCTTCTCCTAGTTTTGTATCCCTTGCCATTACTTCATACTCTTCAATGTGAACTGAGGTAAAGACATCGTCTGTCACGCATCTTTCTGAAATGAGTATTGAGTCTTCAAAGTTATATCCTTGCCATGGCATAAATGCTACTGTCACGTTTTTTCCGAGAGCTAGTTCACCGATTTTTGTTGATGGCCCGTCAGCAATTATATCACCACGTTTAACCTTATCACCTACTCTAACTAATGGTTTCTGGTTAATACAAGTATTTTGATTTGATCTTTTAAATTTTTGTAAATTATAAATATCAACACCTGATTTAGAAAAATCAGTTTCGCTTGTTGCTTTTATTACAATTCTTTTTCCATCAATTTTATCGACCACTCCATCTCTTTTAGCAACTATTGTTACACCAGAGTCTAATGCAACGTCGCTCTCTATGCCTGTACCTACTAAAGGTGATTCTGGCTTTAAAAGAGGCACAGCTTGTCTCATCATGTTAGATCCCATAAGTGCTCTATTTGCGTCATCATTTTCTAAAAATGGAATTAAAGAAGCGGCCACTGATACAAGTTGTTTTGGAGAAACGTCTATGTAATCAATATTTTCAGGTTTAGACAAAATAAAATTTAAATTTTGTCTACTTGAAACTAAATCTTCAGTAAATTTTCCATTTTTATCAACTTTAGAGTTAGCTTGAGCAATTGTGAATTTTGTTTCTTCCATTGCTGACAAATATTCAATTTTTTCCTGAACAACTCCATCGACCACTTTTCTGTAAGGAGACTCTATAAAACCGTATTTGTTAATTTTTGAGTATGTCGATAAACTATTTATCAGACCGATGTTAGGTCCTTCTGGTGTTTCGATTGGACATATTCTTCCGTAATGTGTAGGGTGAACATCTCTTACTTCAAAACCCGCTCTTTCTCTTGTTAAACCCCCAGGTCCTAATGCAGAAACTCTTCTTTTGTGTGTGATCTCAGACAAAGGATTAGTTTGATCCATAAACTGAGATAATTGAGAAGTTGCAAAAAAGTCCTTTAGAGAAATTGTTAAAGGTTTAGCGTTAATTAAATCTTGTGGCATTGCAGACTCTATATCCAGTGTTGTCATTTTTTCTTTAATTGCTCTCTCCATTCTATAGACACCAATTCTCGCTTGATTTTCAACTAATTCGCCAACCGATCTAACTCGTCTATTTCCTAAATGATCAATATCATCAACTTCGTCTTTACCGTCTCTTAGATCTAGCATTTTTTTGATAATCGAAATTACATCATCGGTTCTTAAAATAGTTATTTTGTCTGAACAATCTAAACTTAGTCTTGAATTAAGCTTTACTCTTCCAACATCTGAAAGATCATATCTATCTGAACTAAAAAAGAGATTGTTAAATATTTGTGTCGCAATTTCAATTGTTGGTGGCTCACCAGGCCTTAAAACTTTATAAATTTCATTAATCGCATCATTTTTTGAATTATTCTTATCGTTAAATAATGTTTGTAAAAGATATGATCCCTTATTGATAGAATTTGTATATGCAAGTTCCAAAGAAAATATTTTAGCTTCAATGAACTTTTCTATTATAGTTTCATTAAGTTCTGAACCAATTTTAAATTCTTCTTCACCTATTTTGACATCTTTTATTAAATACTTACCTAACAAGAATTGATTAGATACATAAATTTCCTTAAGGCCATCGGATGCTAATTTTTTTGCCTTTAAAAAATTAATCTTTTCACCTTTTTTAATAATAATTTTTTTATTTTTTGCATCAATTATTTCTTCAGTAAAATTCTTGGATTTGTAATTTTCCGGGTTAAATTTTGTCTTCCATTTTTTTTCTTTTTCATCATAAGAATAAATTTCTTTTTCATAAAATTCTTTAACTATGTCACTTTTATTAAAACCAAGAGCTAATAATAAAGTTGAAACAAGTATTTTTTTCTTTCGATCAATTCTAAAATATAATAAATCTTTTACATCAAATTCAAAATCAAGCCATGAACCTCTGTTTGGTATTACTCGACAATTAAATAATAATTTTCCACTTGCATGTGATTTACCTTTATCATGATCAAAAAATACACCTGGGCTTCTGTGCATTTGATTAACCACTACACGCTGTACACCATTAGTAATAAATGTACCACTGTTCGTCATCATTGGAACTTCACCCATGTAAACCTCTTGTTCTTTTGCTGACAAAATATCTTTAGTATTATTTTCTTGATTTATCTCATAAACAACTAAACGTAAACTGCATTTGAGTGCTGAAGAGTAAGTAAGACCTCTCTGTATACATTCCTCTACATCAAATTTTGGTTTTTCTAGTCTATAACTAATGTATTCTAAAGTTGCTTTATCGTTAAGATCCTCTATAGGAAAAATACTTTTAAATACACGATCAAAACCTTTGATAAACTGTGGAGCAACATCATCTTTAAATTCTGTTAATTCTTTATATGAATTTTTTTGAACTTCTATTAAGTTTGGTATTGATAAACTTTCTTTTAATTTTCCGAAATTTTTTCTAATATGTTTTTTTTTAGTAAAAGATAATTGCATTTATTCCAACTGCTTTAAAAAACTAAAACAGCCTATAATTTTTTAATTCTTTATTTAAGCTCTACTTTAGCGCCAGCTGCCTCAAGTTTTTTCTTCATCTCTTCGGCATCTTTTTTGCTTACACCAGATTTAATTTCTTTTGGTGCACCCTCAACTAGGTCTTTAGCTTCTTTTAAACCAAGTGCTGTAACTGCTCTAACTTCTTTAATAACATTTATTTTTTTATCTCCCGCTGAAGCTAGTACGACTGTAAATTCGCTTTTTTCTTCTGCTGGTGCTCCTCCCGGTGCTGCTGCTGGTGCAGCTACTGCTGCTGCTGCTGTAACACCCCATTTCTCCTCAAGTTGTTTTGATAATTCCGCTGCTTCCACAACAGTTAATTTCGATAGTTCGTCTATGATTTTGTTTAAGTCCGCCATAACAATAATGTCCTAAGTTATTTTTTTGATTTTTCGAGGGCTAAAATAGCGATTTTTGAGCCAGGCGCAAGCAAAATACTTGCGATCTTTTGTGCTGGAGAGCTTAAAATACCAACGATTTTTGCTCTTGCCTCATCTAGGGATGGTAAAGTTGCGATATTTTTAACGCCCACAACATCTAATAGGTCTTTACCCATTATACCACCAAGAATTTTTAGATTTTGATTCTCTTTTGAAAAATTAGTTAGAATCTTTGCTGAAGTTATTGCATCGTCTGACATTGCGACCGCAGTTGGACCTGTAAATAAATTTGATAAATCTTTTCTACTAGTTTTTTCCAATGCTAGTTTTGTTATTCTATTTTTTGTGATTTTAAATTGTATTCCATGTTCACGCATTTTTTTTCTTAAATCATCAAGTTGTTTCACTGTTAAACCTTGATAATGAGCTACGATAACAGCTTCAGCTTTATCTAATTGCGAAGACATTTCGCTAATGTAAACCTGCTTTTTTTCTTTACTCATCATAATTAAAAGCTCTTTTCTAATTTTATCTTATATGAAACACCCATTGTGGAAGTAATATAAGTAGATTTAATTAAATCACCTTTTATTGTAAGGTTTGATTTTTCTTTCTCAAGTGAACTGATGACTGCATTGAAATTTTTGATGAGTTTATCGTCAGAAAAAGATTTTTTTCCTATACTTAGACCAATATTTCCATCCTTGTCATTTTTAATTTCAACTTGACCAGCTTTTGCATTCTTAACTGCTTCACCGATTTTTTCTGTGACTGTTCCTAGTTTAGGATTAGGCATTAGCCCTTTAGGTCCTAAAACTTTTCCTAATTTAGATAGTTTTATCATCATAGATGATGAGCAAATTAGTTTTTCAAAATTCATTTCTCCATTTTTTATTTTTTCTATTAAATCATCTCCACCAACTAGATCTGCTCCTGCATCCTTAGCTTCTTTGGATTTGCCTTCTTCACATACAACAGCAATTTTTACTTTTTTTCCTGTTCCACTTGGTAGATTTACCATTGATCTTAAATTTATTTCATTCTTTTTTTGTTTGTTGTTAATTAGAATATTTAAATCTAAAGACTCGTCAAATTTTGTAGTGCAGTTTTCTTTTACTTTAGATAATAAATTATTTATAGGTTCGGCCTTTAACATATTTGTATCTTTTGGGAGTTTTTTAAATCTTTTTGAACTCATTAATCTTTAACCTCTATACCCATTGATCTAGCAGACCCAGCTATTATTTTAACAGCTTCTTCTAAGTCGTGAGCATTTAAATCAACCATTTTCTTTTTTGCTATTTCCTCTGCTTGTTTTTTTGTAATTGAAGCAACGATATTTCTTCCAGGTTCTTGAGAACCACTTTTTAATTTTGCAGCTTCTTTAATAAAATGTGATGCCGGAGGTGACTTTATAATAAAATCAAATTTTTTATCTTTATAGACTGTTATTACTACCGGAACTGGTTTGCCCATAAAGTTTTTTGTTTTTTCATTAAATGCTTTGCAAAACTCCATAATGTTAATGCCTCTTTGACCTAAAGCTGGACCAACTGGTGGCGCAGGGTTAGCTTGACCTCCATTTATTTGTAGTTTTACATATCCACTTATTTCTTTTTTTGCCATTAGCTTCCCTTTTCAATCTGATTGAAGTCTAAATCTACTGGAGTTGGTCTTCCGAAAATAGAAACTGAAACTTTTACTCTAGATCTATCTTCATCAATATCTTCGATCATTCCAGAGAAAGATGCAAAAGGACCGTCTATTACTTGAACTTTTTCTCCCACAGAATAATCTATTGTTGATTTAGATTGTGCAACTCCATCTTTTATTTGACCTAAAATTTTTTCAATTTCCTTATCTGATACTGGAACAGGAATGCCCTTGCTACCTAAAAATCCACTAACTCTTTTTATACCTTTGATCATATGGTAAATACTATTATCCATTTCGCTCTTAATTAACACATATCCAGGAAAATACTTCTTTTTTCTTTGAACTCTTTTTCCTCTTTTTACCTCTGTTACATCATGTGTTGGTACTACAATTTCCTCAAATTTATCAGCTATTTTAGCCTTGTCAGCTTCCTCTTTAATTAATTGCGCAACTTTGTTCTCAAAGCTTGAATGTGATTGAACGATGTACCAATTTTTCATTAAAATCCTATGTTAAGTATAATATCCAAAAAAAATTTATAGAATTGATCTATTAATAAAAAGAACAAAGATGCAATTATAGCCATTATTGCAACCATTATAGTTCCTTGAACAGTTTCTTTTCCTGTTGGCCAAGTGACTTTGAAAGCTTCTTGTTTAACTTCTTGAAAAAACTTTAACGGGTTTTTCATTATATTACTCTCCTTTTTCTGGCAGGAGCGGAGGGAATCGAACCCCCAACCTCCGGTTTTGGAGACCGGCGCTCTACCAATTGAGCTACACTCCTAAAGGAGTTTACTCTATAATCTTTGTAACTACTCCTGCACCTACAGTTCTTCCACCCTCTCTAATCGCAAAATTTAGTTTTTCGCTCATAGCAATTGGTGTAATTAATTTAACTGTAAACTTTGCATCATCACCTGGCATTACCATTTCAGTTCCTGAAGGTAGTTCTACTTCACCAGTAACGTCGGTAGTTCTAAAATAAAACTGGGGTCTATATTTTGTAAAGAAGGGAGTGTGTCTTCCACCCTCTTCTTTTTTCAAAACATAAGCCTGAGCTTCGAATTTAGTATGAGGAGTTACAGATCCTGGCTTACATAATACTTGACCTCTTTCTACGTCAGTTCTTTCAACACCTCTTAATAATGCACCAATATTGTCACCTGCTTCTCCAGTATCAAGAATTTTTCTAAACATCTCAACACCAGTACAAACTGATTTTTTTGTATCTCTAATACCTACTATTTCGATTTCCTCACCAGTTTTCACAACACCTTGCTCAACTCTTCCTGTAACAACTGTTCCTCTTCCAGATATTGAAAAAACATCTTCAACAGGCATTAAAAAAGGTTTGTCTTTTGGTCTGTCAGGTTGAGGTATAAAATCATCTACAGCTTTCATAAGTTCCATAATTGCATTCTTACCAATTGCATCATCTTTACCCTCTACTGCTGCTAATGCTGAACCTTTAATTATAGGTGTCTTATCTCCAGGAAATTTATATGAAGTTAATAATTCCTTAATTTCTTCTTCAACCAAATCTATCATTTCCTTATCATCAACTTGATCTACTTTATTTAAAAAAACTACAATCGCTGGAACCCCAACTTGTCTAGCTAAAAGAATATGTTCTTTTGTTTGTGGCATTGGACCATCAGCTGCATTAACAACTAAAATTGCCCCATCCATTTGTGCTGCACCAGTAATCATATTTTTCACATAGTCAGCGTGACCTGGGCAGTCAACGTGCGCGTAGTGTCTTTTTTCAGTTTCGTACTCAACGTGAGCTGTTGAAATTGTAATACCTCTCTCTTTTTCCTCTGGGGCTTTATCAATTTGATCATAAGCTGTGAATTGTGCTCCACCTGTTTCTGATAATACTTTTGTTATAGCCGCAGTCAAAGTTGTTTTGCCGTGGTCTACGTGTCCAATTGTACCTATGTTACAATGTGGCTTACTCCTATTAAATTTTTCTTTCGACATTCTTTTATCCTTACTTTTCTTTTTATTTTAATAATTTGGAGCGGGTAAAGGGAATCGAACCCTTACATCCAGCTTGGAAGGCTAGCGTTCTACCATTGAACTACACCCGCAAAACCAAGTTAACACTCCAATTGTTTAAATTTTTGAATGGTGGAGGGGGAAGGATTCGAACCTTCGAAGACCGAAGTCAACGGGTTTACAGCCCGCCCCATTTGACCGCTTTGGTACCCCTCCTATAATATAGGGGAAAGCGTCCCCTTGTTCAAAAAACCTTTAAACAACAGAGGTTTTATATATTTTTATTAAACAATTGCAATATGTGAAATAATAAGAAAATACTAAAAAATAAGTAAAAATGCAGAAAATATGACAAATATAAACTTTTTTATTGTTGGAAAGCATCCAGTAATAGAGGCTCTTAAAAATCCTCAAAGAAAAGTATTGAGATTATTTTTAACCGAAGAAAGTAAAAAGAACATTCACAGAGTGAGTCCGAAAAGAAACTTATTAAAGGACGTAAAGGTTTTTTTTAAAACAAAAAAAGAATTAGATAAATATTGTAAAAATGAACAAATCCTACATCAGGGATATGTGGCGGAAGTTGAAAAATTAGAAGAAAAAGATTTGAAAGAATTTATTAAAACTAAAAACAATATAACTTTAGCTTGCTTAGATGGTGTAACAGATCCTAGAAATATTGGTTCAGTAATTAGGAGTGCTGCATCATTTAATATTGATGGAATCATTGTTAAAGAAAGATTGTTCCCTGAAAATAGTAAATCTATGTATAAAGCTAGTTCTGGTTCAATTGAGTACTCCAATATTTTTAAAGTTGCTAATATTAATAGTACTTTAAAATTTCTTAGAGAAAAAAATTTTTGGGTTTATGGCTTTTCATCTGATGGTACTGAAGATTTCACAAATTATGACTGGAAAGGAAATAATATTCTTTTATTTGGATCTGAGGGACACGGATTAAAAGAAAAAACATCAAAATATATTGATTATACCGTAAAAATTAAAATTAACGACAAAATCGAAAGTTTAAACATTGCAAATAGTGCCTCTGTTGTTTTTTTTCATATAAACAAGGCAAAAAAAAAATCTTGATTAGTAATTAAATTCTTATAAAAAAAGTGTACGCCCTTGTAGCTCAGCTGGTAGAGCAATTGATTTGTAATCAATAGGTCCGCGGTTCGAGTCCGTGCGGGGGCACCATCGTTCGATTTTAGTAAAAAACTATTCTAAATTTTTCCAATTTTGTCATAGTAAGAACTTATTTACAGACTAATAATGGTATTGTTATAACTTAAAAATTTTTTTGATAAAATGGAAAATAAAATTTTTTATTGGTGTCCGTTTATAGACAAAGTTGGAACTGTTAAAGCGGTTCTCAACTCAGCAGGATCAATAGCTAAATATGATAGTAAGTATGAACCGATTATATTAAATACTGTTGGTGAGTGGGATGATCATAAGCCAGAAATATTTAAAAGAAACATTCAAATTAAAAATTTAACTAAGTCAAAAATGCTAAGCTCTTATAAAGGCAAAGGTTTTTTAAATAGTAGGGTATTATACTTAAAGATTATATTTAGATTAATTTTTCCTTTAATAAAGTTTTTAAAAGAAAAACAAGAAGATTATATGATTTTATGTCTAATTACATCTTTACCTTTATTTTTGAATATTTTTTTTAAAAAAAAAAATATCATTTTAAGAATATCAGGGTTACCAAAATTTACTTTTTTAAGAAAATTACTTTGGAATTATAGTTTAGAAAAAGTAAAATATGTTTTTTGTTCTACAATTGATACTAAAAAAAATTTAGAAAAACTATTTCCAAATTATAAATTTAAAATTAGACTCGTAAGAGAACCGATTATAAATGTAGAAGAAATTTTAAATAAAAAAAAGGAAATTAATGATCTCAAAGAAAAAAAATATTTTTTGTCAATAGGAAGATTAACAAAACAAAAAAACTATATATTATTGTTAGAACTAATTAAAAACTTAAAACACACAAATACTAATAAAAAATTTATAATAGTTGGCGAAGGTGAAGAACAATTAAATTTACTCAAATATATTCAAGAAAACGATTTAGAAGATTTAGTAAAATTAATAGGTTATAAAAAAAATATTTTTCCATACTTACGTGATTGTGTTGCATTAATTTCCACATCACTTTGGGAAGACCCTGGATTTACCATCATCGAAGCAGGATATTGTGATATTCCAGTAATTTCAAGTAATTGCCCAAATGGTCCAAGAGAAATTTTGAGCAATGGAGATGGAGGTTATTTATTCAAATCTAATTCAATAAAAGATTTTCAAGAGACATTTAAAAAGTTTTTAAATGACGAAAAAAAATCGATCGAAAAGAAAAAAATAATAGCTAAAAAAGTATCTAAAGAATTTACTATATTTAATCATTATAAAAATTTTTTAAAAAATATTAATGAATAAAAAAAAGAATATAATTTTTTTTCTTCCTAATTTTGGTGCAGGTGGTGCAGGAAAGTCTATTGTTAAAATTTGTAATGGATTAGATAGAGGAAAATTTAGACCATCAATCTTTTGTTTAGGTAATTGCTACTATAAAGATAGTCTCAGAAGAGATACTAAAATATTTGAAATAAAAATCAAAAAAAACGTTATTTTCATTTTTTAAGATAATCAAAATTTTAAAAAATGATTTTGATAAAAAAAATACAATTTTCATTTCTAATATGAATTATGCTAATGCTTTATCATGCATTTTTATTAAGTTATTATCCAATTATAAATTAATTCTTTTTGAAAGAACTCCATTAAAGGAGTTGAACACATTTTACAGCTTTACGGACTTCCTAAAAAAAAAATTAATTTATTTTACAATGAAAAATTTTTATAAGTTTAGCGATTTGGTAATATTAAATTCAAAATTTACACAAAAACAATTTAAACAAAAAATAAAATGTAAAACTGTAAGTATTTACTCTCCTTCTATAGAAAAAATAAACTTTTCAAATTATAAAAAAAGGAAAATTAGAATAAAGAGTAAAATTAGGATACTTTCAGTAGGAAGATTGTCAGTTGAAAAACGCTTTGATTTTTTAATAAAATCAATGAAACATTTGAAAAATCTTAACCTATCTTTAGATATTATTGGTAATGGACCTGAGTATTCAAATTTACAGTTTTTAATTAATCAAAATAACTTACAAAAAATTATTAAAATTAAAAGATTTGATAAAAATTATAAAAACTATTTCAAAAAAAACGACTTGTTTATAAGTTCATCAGATTTTGAAGGATTTCCTAACATAGTTGTTGAGGCCTTAAATAATAATTTGTATATACTTAGCAGAGATACTGGTGGCGGCATATTTAATATACTTCTCAATGGCAAAATTGGAAAAATAATCAACACCAATGATCCAAAATTTTTTGCTTATCATATTAATCGATTTATATTGAATATAAAATATTACCAAAGGAATAAAAAATTAATTAAAAATAATCTAAAAAAATTTACATCAAAAATAATTATCAATAAATTTAATAATCTTTTACAAAATTCATATTTATGAAAAAAAAAATATATTTTAGTATAATTACACCTGTTCTAGATGGAGAAAAACATATTAAAAGAAATATAGATAGCTTAAAAAAACAAAGTTTCAAGAACTATGAACATATTATTATAGATGGGAAATCAAAAGATAATACACTCCAAATATTAAAAAAAAATAAAAATAAAAAAAATATAATTATAAGTAAAAAAGATAAAAATCTTTGGGAAGCAATTAATAGAGGTATTAAAATATCCAAAGGAGAAGTAATAGCTGTTTTAAATTCTGATGATTATTTCTATAAAAATGCATTAAAAATTATCTTTAACTATTTCAAAAAAGACAATTCGTTATCTTATATTTTTGGGTCTGTAAAAAAATATAATAGAACACTATACAAGTTAGAGAAAGATAAAATTTATTACAAATTTAATATATACCCTTCTCACTCTGTAAGTTTTTTTGTTAAAAAAAAAGTTCATAAGAAAATAGGTTATTACAACTCAAATTATAACTTGTGTGCAGATTATGATTTTTTTTACAAACTTTTTAGTAATAAAAATATTAAAGGTTATAACACAAAAAAAAATGAAATTATTGGTTATTTTAGGCCAGGAGGAATATCTGAAAAAGTTTCAAAATTTGAAAAATGTCTCATAGAATTTAAAATTAGGTTTAAAAATAATCAAAATTTAATAGTTTTATTTTTTGTAATAATCTTAACAATAATGAATATTTACAGGAATATTTTTCTAAATTTTTTTAAAATTAAAAAATGAGTATTTTGATCTATAGCTTTAAAAAAATGCTTTTGGTATTAAGTTTATTATTTATATCAAATATTTGAGAATTTGGTTTAAAAGTCTTTTTATATGTCTGCCAATTTTTGATAAAAATATCGTGGTTCACTAATAACAGTCCACCTTGGTAAAAATTTCTCTTAAGTTTTTTTATTAAAAATTTTCGAAAGTATTTTGGTAAGTCTTCTTTTTTTACATTAGGGTCATATAAATCAACATCATAATTTAGTTTTTGTAAATGATTACAAACATCTAAAGCTTTTGAATTTCTTACATCCGTACAATTTTCTTTAAATGTTAATCCCAAAATTAATATTTTTTTTACTTTATTTTTTAATTTCTTAATACTTGAATGATATCTTTCAGCTACATGCCTAGACATATAATCATTTGTTTTTCTCCCTGCTAAAAGGATCTTTGGGTCGAAACCCATTTTTTTTGCCTTGTAGGTTAAATAGTATGGGTCAACACCTATACAATGACCCCCCACTAGTCCAGGTCTAAATTTAATAAAGTTCCACTTTGTAGAAGCTGCATTAATAACTTCGTTAAAGCTTATTCCCATTTTGAAAAAAATTTTTGAAAGTTCGTTCATAAACGCAATATTTAAATCTCTCTGTGAGTTTTCAATTATTTTGGCAGCTTCTGCAACTTTTATTGATGGAGCAATATGTATTCCTGCATTGACAATCTTATTATAAATTTTTGATATGTATAAAGTTGCTCTTTTGTTAGAACCAGATACCACTTTTACAATGTTTGAAATATTATATTTTTTATCACCCACATTAATTCTTTCTGGGGAGTAACCTAAAAAAAAAATCTGTGTTTAATTTTAACTTTCTCGAGGACGTTAATAAAGGTAAACATATTTCTTCAGTGCATCCAGGATAAACTGTTGACTCATATATAATTATATTATTTTTTTTTAAATATTTTCTAATTATTTTTGTTGCCTGAATTATAGGATACAAGTCTGGTTTATTATTCTTTTTAAGAGGGGTTGGTACAGTTACAATAAAAATGTCTGTATCCTTGAGAATTTTTTGCTTATTTGAATAGGTTATGTTTTTTTTTAGAATATCTTTTTTTTTAAACTCGAGATTTTTGTCAATTCCTTTCTTTAATTTGTTTATTCGACTCAAACTAAGATCAAAGCCTTTTACCTTATAAAATTTTGAAAATTTTATGGCTAGGGGTAAACCAACATACCCCATGCCTATAATTGATACTTTTGGATTTTTTTTAAACATTGAAATATTCTCTATACCAATTAACAAATTTTTTAATCCCTTTTTCTATTTCGGTATTGGGGTTATAGCTATATAAATTTTTAATTTTTTTGATAGATGCATTTGTATTCTTTACATCCCCCTTTTGCAGGGGTTTAAAAAATTTTTTTGATTTGACGCCTAGCTCAGATTCTAAAACTTTTATATATCTCATAAGCGGAATTGGATTATTATTACCAATATTTAATATTCTAAATGGACAAAATGACTCTGATGGATCATTTTTTTTATTTATTTTAATAAATTTTTTTTTGGTAACTTTGTATATTCCATCAACTATATCATCAACAAACGTGAAATCTCTTATATGGTTTCCATTATTAAAAACATAAATAGGTCTGTTATTTAACATGTTTTTTGTAAATAAAAATAAGGCCATATCTGGTCTTCCCCATGGTCCATATACTGTAAAAAATCTTAGACCTGTTGTAGGCAAATTATATAAACTACTATAAGCATGCGCCATTAACTCATTAGACCTTTTTGTTGCTGCATAAAATTGAATAGGATGATCAACATTATCAGTTTCAGCTAAAATATTTTTTTTAGAATTACCATAAACACTACTAGTGCTAGCATAAATAAAATGTTTTACTCTGAATTCTTTTGATAAAACTAAAATATTTGAAAAACCAATCAAATTTGATTTTACATAATCTAAAGGTTTTTTTAATGAGTGTCTAACTCCGGCTTGTGCAGCCAAATTTACGACTATAGGAGGTTTATGTTTAATAAATATTTTTTTTAAGGCTTTAAAATTATCAATAGAGACTTTGTGAAAAATAAAGTTTCTTTTTTTTGGATGTTCAAAAAGCTGATTTAATCGGTCTTTTTTTAATTTTTTGCTATAATAACTATTTAGGTTATCAATACCAATCACAGTATAATTCATTTCTAAATATTTTTTTGCTAAATGAAATCCAATAAATCCTGCACAACCTGTTAAAATTATTTTCATTAGTTTTCTTTTCTTATTTTTTCAATGCTAATTTTTTTTTGAAGGCTTCTGTTCCTGTCATACATTAAACAAAATTGAATCTTTTTATTTTTTTTAATTGTTATTTGGTTTGCATTTCTGACCTCAAAATTATCTGCAACAGCACTTATTGGTCTTTTATTTGGATTAAGGTTTTTAATTGTAATTTGAGAACTGTCATTTACTATTCTGGGCTTCCATCTTCTAGGTCTAAATGCACTGATCGGTGCAATCGATAACTGTTTGGAATTTAAACTTAATATTGGACCATGCACAGAAAGATTATATGCAGTACTTCCAGCTGGAGTAGATACTAACACTCCATCTGAAATTAGTTCTTTAATAATTTTTTTTTTGCCCTGGTTTATTTTTAAAGAAGCTGCTTGTCTACTCTGTCTAAGTATCGACACTTCATTAATAGCAATCCCTTTTTTTATAAATCCTGACTTTGTTTTTACACTCATAGTTAAAGGAGATATAGTAATTTTTTTTGCTTGTAAAATTTTTTTGTATATTTTTTCTTTTTTAAATTTATTCATTAAAAATCCATAATTTCCAGAATTTATGCCATAAAATGGTTTTTTAAATTTAAAATTTTTTTTTAAAGTTTGAAGCATAAAACCATCTCCACCAACAACTATTATTAGAGATGATGTCTTTAAAGAACTTTGTTTAATTATACTTAGTAAGAATTTTTTTATTTTAAGTGATTTATTATTTGTATCACTAATAATGTGAAATTTTTTCATTTAATTTTTTTTTTACTCATTTAATTCTAATTAGTTAATTTTTTTTTATAAAATTAGTATATATCAATATAAATGATAAAAAAATTATATACAAAAAAAGAAATTTTCTTACTACTAATATTTGTCTTATTAATTTCACTATTTCTTTCAAGTTTATTTTTAAATGGCTGGAAGGCATCTTGGTATTTTGTTTACGTGCCATCAGCAGAACCTATTTTTGCAGACATGAGATTTATTCAAGGCGCATTAAAATCGGAGTCACTTGGGTCAAATCCTTATATCAACAATCCCGGAGATCCTTGGGGTAGAGCACTTAATTATCCACCTATATGGATTGATATTGCAAAGATTTTCAATCTTGAAAATGAAAATTTCTTTTTAATGTTTAATTTAACAATGGTATCAATTTATTTATTAATATGTCTGATTTTATTATTAAAAGTAAAGTCATTTTTATTTTTATTTATAATTTTTTCTAGCTCATCATTATTGGGAATTGAGAGAGGAAATAGTGATTTAATAATTTTTTCAATTATTTATTTCTCATTATATCTATTACCTTTGTACTCTTTTTTTTTTATATCACTAGCTTCTTTTTTAAAAATATACCCACTAGCTTTAATTCTTACTTTCTTAGAAAATAAGAAAATTTTATTTTCTTTCGCAATTATTGGAATATTTACCATTTATTTGAATATTGAAGAATTAAAATATATTATTTTAAACACACCTAAATCTGCTGGACTAAGTTACGGATCTTCAACAATTAGCAAAGGATTTTCAAAATTACTTGGGATAAACATTAAAGATTATTTTATTAGCGTAATTCTTGTTTTGTTAATAATAAGTTTTTACCTAATGTTTAAAGATAGAATTAAAACTAATTTTGAAAAGATTGATGAAAAAATTATTACAAGTTTTTTATATGGTGGTCTTATTTATGTCGGAACTTTCCTTTTAAGTAAAAACTTTGATTATCGTTTAATATTTCTTATTCTCTGTTATGAATTTATTTTTTTAATAAATATAAATAAGTTAAGAATTTTTTTAATATTTTGTATGATAATTTCCTTTAACTATGCACTATTAATATCAGTTTTCGGTGTAACTTTAGGAGCTTTACTTTGCCTTATTGCTAAAGTCTTTTTACTTATTTTTATTTCTTATTATATAATAATGATTTTAAAAGTGAGGAGCCCGTTTATTAATAAATTTTTGAATTACTTACATAATTAAAATATAGCTTTAACTTGCAAATAAATTAATTCGATGACTACTATAAATAACACTATTAAAGTAATCTTATCTTTTAAAAAAAATTCATAAATATCTTTTTTGATTAAATCTTTCGATATTAAAAAAAATAATCTAAGAACTAATACACTATAAAAAAACAATAAAGATATAATTTCAAAATTATTATAATCCTTAATATTCAAAAAAAAATTCGTTTCAAAAACGATAAAATCTAAATTTTGAATAAAAAAAAATAGAAAAGTTAAAAAGTTGATACTTAAAAAAATAAGAAAAGATCTTTTTAGATATAATTTATCTTTAATAGAATAAGGTATAATTCTATTTTCTTTTGCAAGCTTATTAACGTTTATTTGTATTATTCTTTTACCTAATGAGAGACACAAAAAAATAGTAACAAAAAAAATAAAAAAACCACTACTAAAATCTAAATCAAAAATTTGAACACCATAAAGAAGTCTAATTAAGTAAAAATTAGTTAAGAACAATATATCAATTAAAAATATCTGCTTAAAATAAAAATTATATAAAACAAAATTTAAAATATAAAGATATAGAAAATAATTATGAAAGCTATTAAAATAAAAAACTGATAATAAAAATAAAGTAAAAAAAAATAAAAAAATTTTGAATATTTCTTTTTCCTCAGGATAATATTTCTTTTTTTTTAATATGTTTATCCTGTCAATTTTTCTATCAGTAAAATTATTTATTATATAACAACAGGTTGTTAAAAAAAAAAATATTGTAAATCCTTCACCAAAGATTAGGAGACTTTCTGGGTTAATATTTCCTCCAGCTACTAAAAATGGAATTAATATTAACAAATTTTTGAAAATATTATTTAATTTTATAAATTCAAAAATTTTCATTTATTCATACTTATGAAGTTATCTATATTATTTTTAGCTATTGTTAAAATAGCTCCTTGAGGATTTTTTAGTAAATTTTCTGTTATTAAAGAAGAATCGTTAACATATATGTTTGAATTAATATTTTTAATCTTTCCATTTATATCTAGTGAGCAATCCTTATATGAACCGAAAGATAAACCACCTAATAAATGCACAGCCGATAAATTTATCTTATTTTTTCTTAAAATTTTTTCAATTTTTATTTCATTGTATTCAGTTATTTTTTCATTTAATAAATAAATATATTCAGCATTACATATAAACAAAAAATTTATTAATTTTTTAATTCCCTCTTTTATTTTTAAAATCTCCTCTTTATTTAATTGATGAAAAACCAAAGGCTCATTGATAAGTGGTATTTTTTTTAATTTACACTTGCCAATTGAAAATGTTGAGTGAAATATACTCATATATTCAAAATTTTTTTTTACATCTTGATAAGCATCTTCATTATTAAAAGTCGCAATTTTCAAAAATTTTTTTCCACTAGCTGCATTACCAAAAATAAATTCTGGATAAAACTCTGTAATTTGCGAGCTAATAACATCTAAACTTTCAAAATCATTTACCTTTTTGGGAAATTTAGCGATAACTTTAAACATTGGATGGAAATGAAAGTTATCATTAGTATTTTTATTAATGATTTTACTCTTTTTTAATAAATTTAATGTGTAAGGTGATCCACAACAAACAAATAAATTTTTACAATAAATCGATTTTTTTTCATTCCTTTTTTGTAAGATTATTTTACTTTTATTTTTATCTTCGTGTATACTTATCACTTTATATCCTAAAACAAATTTCCCTTCTAAATTCTCATATTGTTTTAAAAGTGTTTCTGTCATCGAGTTTTTTGATTTATCCCCCTCCTCTTTCTTTATAAATCTTTTTATATCCTCATTTTTATAATTTATTTTTTTTGCACCTTCTTTAAAATAGTCTCTTAATTGAATTAATGGTTTTTTTTCAATTTTGTCACTATTGGTTATTTCATTAAGAAAATAGCTTTCAGTTTTAATTTTAAGACCATTTTTTTTTGAAATTTTCTCAATGAATTTATTATCTATCTCATGGTAAAGACCACTATTTATTTCACTACCGCCACCATAACACTCAGCTGAGGCGTATTGTAATTCAGGATTACCAATCGCACCTGATAAACCTGAAAATTTCCATTTATATAAAAATTCATTCCCAGGATGCTTAGTTTTTGGTAATGAATATTTATAACCTTGTTCAACTAATAAAGTGTCTAACTTATTTTTTTTTAATTCTAGTGCAGTTATACTCCCTGATGGCCCAGATCCAATTACAATATTTTCAATATAATCATTTTCTTTTATTGAAAAATTACTTTTTTTTTCAATTATAATTTTTTCGTTATCCTCTATTACTAAAAGTGAAATTGCATGTATTAGTTCCAGAATTTTATTTGAATTAAGAAATTTAAATTTAT
>CACHYX010000008.1 GCA_902584225.1 uncultured Pelagibacteraceae bacterium | reverse complement strand
GATATGCACAAGAACAAGGGCTATGGGTAAGTGATAATATAGTTTTTACTGATACTCTTAAATTAGATATGTCTACAGTAGTTCCAACAATCTCTGGACCTAAAAGACCTCAAGATAAAGTTTTATTAACAGAAGCTTCCAAAAATTTTGATTTAAATTTTAAGAATATTACAAAAAGAGAAGCTTTCTCTACTTCAAAAGTCGAAGGGACAGATTATGAAATTAAAGATGGCTCTATTTTAATAGCAGCAATTACTTCATGCACCAATACATCAAATCCAAATGTATTAATTGGCGCTGGTTTACTAGCTAAGAAAGCTTGTGATCTTGGATTAATAACAAAGCCGTGGGTAAAAACTTCGCTTGCACCAGGGTCTCAAGTAGTTACTGATTATTTAGCAAAGGCTGGTTTAAATGTTTATCTAGATAAGCTGGGATTTAATCTCGTTGGTTACGGCTGTACAACTTGTATTGGTAATTCTGGTCCATTACCAGAAAATATATCCTCAGCTGTTCAAAAAAATAATATTTATGCTGTTTCAGTTTTATCTGGCAATAGAAATTTTGAGGGAAGAATCTCGCCATTGATTAAAGCTAATTATTTAGCATCACCACCCCTAGTAGTAGCTTACGCATTAGTAGGACATATGAAATTTGATTTTTATAAAGACCCTATAGGTAATTCAAAAGATGGAAAGGATATTTTCTTAAAAGATATTTGGCCATCTAATAAAGAAATTGAAGATACACTAAGCAATTCTCTTAATGCAGAAATGTTCATTAATAGATATTCAAATGTATCTAAAGGACCATCACAGTGGCAAAATATTAAAACAAAAGAAAGTAGTATTTACAATTGGGATGATAATTCAACTTATGTGAAAAAGCCTCCATTCTTTGACAATCTCAAAGATAGTCCAGATGGATTCAAAGATATAATTAATGCAAGACCTCTATTAATTTTAGGAGATATGGTTACAACAGATCATATTTCACCAGCTGGCTCAATTCAAAAAGAGAGTCCTACAGGGGAGTATTTTATGAAAAATCAAGTTTTACAAAAAGATTTTAATTCTTACGGGTCTAGACGAGGCAATCACGAAGTAATGATGAGAGGAACTTTTGCAAATATTAGAATTAGAAACGAGATGGCACCCGGGACAGAGGGAGGGTTTACTAAATTGTATCCTGAAGAGAAAGTAATGCCAGTTTTTGAAGCAGTAGAGGAGTACAAAAAAAGGAAAACTGATTTAATAGTTATTGGTGGCAAAGAATATGGAACGGGCTCTTCAAGAGATTGGGCAGCCAAAGGAACAAAACTTTTAGGTGTAAAATCTGTTTTTGCTGAAAGTTTTGAGAGAATTCATAGATCAAACTTAATTGGGATGGGAATATTACCATTACAATTTATCGATGGAATGGATAGAAAAAAATTAAAATTAAAAGGCTCAGAGATAATTACAGTTAATGGTATAAAAAAAGGATTAAATCCAGGAGACAAATTATCCGTTGAATTTAAATATCAAAATGGAGAAATAAAAAAAATTAAAATGCTGTGCAGAATAGATACTAATAATGAGTTAGAATATTATAAACACGGTGGGATTCTTCAATACGTTTTAAGAAATACAATTTAACAATGTCCGAAGATATAGAAATCATTAATCAAAACACAAGAATTGAAAAAATAAAAAATTTTTTTTCTAATAACTATAAAAAATTAATAGGTTCATTGGTATCAATATTGTTGTTATTATTTTCATACTTTGGTTATCAAGAATATGAAAAAAGGGCAAAATTAGAGATTGCTGAGACTTATAATCAAATTACTTTGAAAGAAATAACAACTAAAAACACCAATGAAATTGAACAATTAGTAAAAATTATAAAAGAAAAAGATCCAATTTATTCGGCTTTGTCATTATATTTTATCATCGAAAATGATTTAATAAATGACCAAAAAAAAATAAATAATTTTTTTGATTTAGCAATAAATTCTCAGAAGGAAAAAGAAATTAAAAATTTAATCATTTATAAAAAAGCAATGTACAATGCAGAAATAATATCAGAAAATGAGCTACTTGACGTATTAAATCCTATACTCAAATCAGAGAGTGTTTGGAAATCTCACGCATTACTTCTAATGGCAGACTACTTTGAACATAATAATAATTTAATAAAGTCAAAAGATTTTTTGGAAGAAATATTAGACTCTAAATTTGCGAACAATGAAATCAGAATTGAAGCTGAAAGACGTTTAAAGAGGAATTTTGGTGATTAAAATATATTTTTATTTAATTATATTTTTATTTCTTATTGATTGTTCATTAAACCCTAACTCAAAATTTTGGACTAAAGAAAAAAAAATTCTGGTTGATAAAAACTCAACAACAGTCTTATTAAACAAAGAAAAACAATCCTTGAGAGAATTTAATCAGAATTTTAAGATCTCACTTCCAAAGAATTTAAAAGTAGATACCAATCAACAACTGAATAATGACGGCTTCATAAATTTTGATGCAAATCTTGATAAGATGTCTAAATATAATTTTAGAACCATTACGTCATTCTCAAATTATGAGCCTGAAATATTGATAGATAAAAATCACTTATTTTACTTTGACAGCAATGGATCAATAATTAAATTCGATAACAATTCAAATATTGTTTGGAAGCAAAATCACTACTCAAAACAAGATAGGAAATTACAACCGATTTTATTTCTTGGGAAAAGTGGAGAAGATCTGTTTGTTGCAGACAGTATAGCAAATTATTATGTTATTAATAAGAATACAGGTGAACTCAGATGGAAAAAAAAACACTCCTCATCATTTAACTCTCAAATTAAAATTTTTGAAAACAAAGCTTTAGTAATAGATATGGAAAATCAGTTGAGATGTTTTTCTCTAGAAACAGGAGAACTTATATGGTCTGTGAAAACTCAGAAATCTCTTTTAAGATCTCAAAAAAAACAATCATTAATTTTAAAGGATGAAAAAGCTTATTTTAGTAATTCAATAGGAGATGTTACAGCAGTAAATATTTCCAACGGAAAAATAATTTGGCAAACTCCAACTCAATCAAATGTACTTTTTGGTAATACTTTTTTCCTTAAATTATCAGACATAGTCTCTGATAGTGACTCAATTTTTGTTTCAAATAACAATAACCAATTTTTTTCAATTGATTTATTAACTGGTGTAATTAATTGGAAACAAGATCTGAACTCAGAATTAAGACCAGCATTGATTGGTGATTATCTTGTTACAATTTCAGATAAAGGTTTACTAATAATTTTGAATAAAGAGACAGGTCAAATTATAAGAATTAACGATCTGTTTAAAAATATTAAAGAAAAAAGAAAGAAAAATTATCAGCCTACAGGTTTTTTAGTGGGTAAATTTAACATTTATCTCTCAACAATTAATGGAAGAATTTTAGTTATAAATTTCAAAGAGGGTAAAATTGAAAAAATGCTGAAATTAGACAATAATAAATTACAGAGACCTATATATTTTAACAAAAGTTTATATATTGCAAAAGATAATTCGATCATTAGATTAAACTAATGTTTCTTAAACTTCTTGAAAAGCTAGGTAGAAAAAAAATTGTTTTAGATAGGGGACCTTCACATCCTCAATATGATAAAGCTAAACCTTGGATGAATAGATATTATTTAATTTTTAGACATAGACCTAAATGGTTTCCTTTTAATATTTTAATACATGAAATGCTAGACGATGATCATGGGGAAGGCGTCCATAATCATCCGTTTCCATTTATGACCATAATATTGAGAGATGGATACTTTGAAACTTTAAAATCTGGGAGATTCTGGAGACCAGCAGGATATATTGGTTTTAGATCTGCAAATACACATCATAGGATCGATATTAAACCTGGCACAAAACCTCTTACAATATTTATAGCAGGACCATATGGATTAAGGAAAGGACCTAGATCAGAATATGGTATCGATTTTAAAACTAAAAAATGAAGCAAAAGTTCTTTGAATTAAGATTAAAAACAAACGGACAGAAATTATACAATTTTACAGATCGAACAATAAGCTGGATAAAAGATAATTCTTTTAATGATGGTATTTTAAATTTAAGCATTCAACACACGAGTGCTTCTTTGATTGTTCAAGAAAATGCTGATCCTGATGTACAAACAGATTTAATAAATTATTTTGATAAACTAGTTCCTATGGACGAAAAATCCTATATTCACAAATCAGAAGGAAAAGATGATATGCCAGCGCACATTAAATCTGCTCTAACAAATAATCAAATTTCTTTAAGTGTAAAAAAAAAAGAATTATTATTAGGCACCTGGCAAGGAATTTATTTGTTTGAACATAGAATTGAAAGTCAAGTAAGAAAAATTATTCATCACTTTATTGGCGATTAAATGTGAGGATCATATGCCCATTGTAAAATAGCTTGCCTTTGTCTTCTTCTGCACGTCAAATTTCCTTTTTCACAATTTTTTTCAATAGCGGTTACATGCCTTCGAAAATTTTTCCATCTTTTAATTTGAGTTAGGTCTACCTTTGGTATTCTTCTACCCATTGAGAATCTACAATACCATTGGAACCAACCTAATGGATCTTCCTTAAATATCCATCCTTTCTCAATCCAGTGTTCTCTAGAAAGTCCAGCTTTCACCTTAAATCTATTTATATTAACATCAAAAGTCTTACTTAGTTTAGCTTTTACAAACCAACTTTCTGGATACTCTTTAATGTTATTTCCAAAGTAAGATCCACCAAAAACTCCCAACTCAAGCATTTTTTTTGGAGAAAGTTCCGGTTTAAATAATCTATAAATTTCTGTGTCGCTTAATTTTTTCATACAATTAAATCAATTTTTTTCCTTCACTTAATAACTTCTGGTAAAGTTCTATATCCGCAGATCCTTCACAACCTATCAATAATATATTTGAATTTTCATTTATTTCTAGAGCACCCTTTGTTTCATCATTATTACAACATGAAATTAAACTTGTGATCCCAGGTGTTGAACATTCACCTCCCTCTATTGAAATATCACATACTATTTTATCTGCTAACATTGCTACAGTCTGTGAGATGAATTTATCTGAAACACTGACACAGTTGTTTACAGAATTTTTTAATATTTGCCATGGGACTAATGATACTTCTCCACAAGACATTCCACCCATTATACTTTCTTTCTTAATATCTACCCTTGTAGGAGTATTATTTTCAATACTTTGCATTACACAATTTGCATTTTCAGGTTCAACAATAATAATTTTTGGTATCTTTTTGAAATAATTAGCAACACCAGCTACTAAACCTGCCGCCATACCACCGACACCAGCCTGTAAAAAAATATGTGTGATATATTCATTAGTTTGAACTGAAATTTCTTTAATTATTGTTGAATATCCAGCCATTGTTAGTTTTGGAACAAGCTCATAATCTGGCCACGCTACATCTTGAATAATTTCCCAATTATTTTTTTTTGACTCTTCCTTACAAAAATTAAGGGAATCTTCGTAATTTCCTTTAACTCTGACTACTTCAGCATTCAAATTCCTCATTTCTTCAGCTCTTGTTTCGCTTACATTCTCACTAATAAAAATTTTACAATTTAGTCCTAAATTTTTCGCTCCCCAAGCGACTGATTTTCCATGATTTCCTGCTGTAGCTGTTGAAACAATAACGTTTTTTTTTCCTTTAGTTATTTTTTCCACAGCATAAGCACCACCTAGGGCTTTAAAAGATTTTAGACCAAATCTCTTTGACTCATCTTTATAAAATATATTTTTTAATTTTAATTCATTAGAAAGTTTGTTTAAATTTTCTAAAGGTGTAGGTTGATATTTTTGCCATTTTGAAATCGTTTTATAGGCATCTTCTAATAAATCACTATTTAAGATTTTTAATATTTTTGAACGATCAAATTCAAAATTTTCATTATTAATAAACTTTGTAAATTTTTGATTTAGGTATAGGTTTTTATGCATTTGTTTAAATAATAAGAAATTATAAGGTAACTCTAAGGCTAGACTAAATCAAATAATTAGTGCATAGAGATTATCGTATATGACTAAAATTATTATAATTGGAGCCGGTGCGATGGGATCAGCTTTTACTATTCCTTGTATTGAAAATGGGAATGACGTAACCCTAATTGGGACACACCTTGAAAATAATTTAATTGACGAAATTTCAAAATCACAACATCCAGCATTGAAAGTCACTTTACCAAAGAAACTCAAAATTGAAAAATTTGAAGGAATTAAGGATCATTCAGATTCTGACTTGATTGTATGCGCTGTGAGCTCTCTTGGGGTTGATTGGTTTATTGATCAAATTTCTCAAATGGGAAATAAAAAACTTAATATAGTTTTATTAACTAAGGGTTTGAGTATCGAGAAAGGAAAATTAATAACCATTTCTTCCAAAATTAAAAATGAACTTAAAAAAAATGGTTTTGATGATGTCGTAGTATCAGCAATAAAAGGACCTTGTCTTGCAGCTGGATTAGCAAATAAAATGAGAACAGGGACAGTAATTGCCAGTGAAATAAAAGATACAGCAAAATTAATACAGAAAATCATAACAACTGAATATTATTCGACAGAGACATCAGAAGATATAAAAGGAGTAGAATTTTGTGGTGCAATTAAAAATGTCTATTCTATGTTAATTGGTGCCTCTGAAGGTCTGAGTAACCCTAGTGCACCCGAGAGCATAAAATCAAAATACTTTTTGAATACCTCAGCATCTTTAATTCATCGCTCAATTTCTGAGATGGTAAAATTTGTCAAATACTTTGGCGGTAATGAAACAACAGTTTATGGGCTTGCAGGTTTGGGAGATTTATATGTAAGTGCAATAGGAGGGAGAAATAGCCAAATGGGGAAATATTTAGGACAAGGAACTTTATATAAAGTAGCTAAAGAAAAATTTATGAAAGATATTACTGTTGAAGGCGCCCAGTTAGCACTTGAAATTGGTCCAGTTCTTTTAAAGGAACTTAAAAAAAATGAATTTCCTTTAATGTTCAACATACTTGAGACTATATGCAATAATAAGAAATTAAGTATTAATTGGTAAATTAAAATAGTCCTTCAACATCACCTTTTTTATTTAACTTAATATTATTAGCTGCAGGAACTCTGGGTAGACCAGGCATAGTCATAATTGATCCGCAAACAACTACAATAAATTCAGCTCCAGATGATAATCTCACTTCTCTTATTGGAATTTCATGATTTGATGGAGCTCCTTTTAACTTTGGATCTGTTGAAAAACTATATTGGGTTTTAGCTATACAAACAGGTAAACTCTTGTAGCCGTTATTCTCAAAAACTTTTAGTTGTTCTTTTACGTCTTCATTTGCAGTAATTCCATTACCTCTATAAATTTCTTTAACGATTTTTTCAATTTTATCCCAAAGATTTAAATTATCTTCATACAATAATTTAAAATTACTTTTTTTTGAATCTTTACATGTTTTGACTACCTTTTTAGCCAGGTCAGTTGTGCCTTTTCCTCCCATTGCCCAGTGTTTACATTCACTAACCTGAACATTCATATTCTTACAAAAATTAAGAACAACATCTATCTCTTTTTTTGTATCTAAAGCAAAATGGTTAATCGCTACGATTGGTTCTAGTCCAAATTTTTTAATATTTAAAATATGTCTTTCTAAATTGACTAAACCTTTTTTTAAAGAGTTGGTGTCTTCTTTTTTAAGATTTTCTTTTTCTACACCTCCGTGCATCTTTAATGCTCTTATAGTTGCAACAATTACAACACAGCTAGGTTTTAATCCTGCCTTTCTACATTTAATATCTAAAAATTTTTCAGCACCAAGGTCTGCACCGAACCCTGCTTCAGTAACAACATAGTCAGATAGCTTGAGAGCTGCTGTTGTAGCGATTACAGAATTACAGCCATGAGCAATATTAGCAAATGGACCTCCATGAATAATAGCTGGGTTATGTTCCAAACTTTGAGTAACATTCGGTCTTATTGCTTCTTTTAAAAGAACAGTCATTGGTCCCTGAGCATTTAAATCTTTTGCAAAAATCGACTGACCTTCTTTATTGTAAGCTATTGTTATATTTCCAATTTTTTTTTCTAAATCATTTAAGTCTTTAGCTAAACAAAAAATAGCCATGACTTCCGATGCAACAGTTATGTCAAAGCCATCTATTCTTTTAAAATCTTTTGCAACACCACTTGTATTGATGTCAATAAATCTAAGTGCACGATCATTCATATCCATTACTCTCTTCCAAACTATTTTTTTTTCATCAATATTAAGTTTGTTTCCCCAGTAAATATGATTATCAATCATTGCAGATAACAAATTGTGTGCTGATGTAATCGCATGAAAGTCTCCAGTGAAATGAAGATTTATCTGTTCCATAGGAACAACTTGAGCATACCCACCACCTGCTGCCCCACCTTTCATACCAAATGAAGGTCCAAGACTGGGTTCCCTAAGACAAACAATAGATTTTTTTCCAATTTTATTTAGACCATCATTTAAACCAACAGAAGTAGTCGTTTTGCCTTCCCCGGCTGGTGTCGGAGTAATGGCTGTAACAAGTATAAGATAACCATCCTTTTTCTTCTTTAATTTATTTAAAAAATCAAAATTTATTTTTGCTATATGCCTTCCCATTGGACTAAAAGCACTTGGGTTATCAGGTACATTAATTTTTTTTAAAATTTTGGAAATTGGTTTGAGCTTGCAACCTCTAGCTATTTCTATGTCAGATTTAAATTTTTTCATTTAGGTCGTTTTTCTGCGTATTTATACTTTATTTATTCACTTTGAAAGAAATAAATTACAATGGACATTTAATTATTTAATTCATATCTTGAACCATGAAAAAAAATTTCAGATTTTTTGATAATAGACAAAAATATCTTCTTTTTGTAACCACTACCAACGAAAAAAACAAAATTGCAGATGCTTTGAAACCGATTGTCCAAAATTTAAAACCTAAAAACCCTGCTTTAAAAATTTTTGATGCCGGAATGGGAGATGGGTCTCTTTTAATGAGTGTAATGAGGCAGTGTCATCAAAAAATGCCTAATATACCATTACTTGTTTCAACAAAAGAAATCAGCATGGAAGATGTAAGACTAGGTCTAGAAAAACTTCCTGATAGATTTGCTGAGCATAAAAATACTGTTTTTGTAATTTCAAATTTGAATTATGTGGAGTCAACGTCCTTAAAATCAAGAAATTTTAAAAAACAAAAAAAAATGAATTGGAAAGTTGTAAAACTAAAAGGAAATTCCTCTTTAGATTTTTCAAATCAATTAAGAAAGCTTAATCAAGAATTTTTAGCAAAAAAGTGGCAGGTAGAAACAAATCCAAAAACAGGAACGTCAACTTACAAAGAACCATCTGTAATTGTTATTTTTAGAAAAGATCAAGAATTTGTCCTACAAGATGTAATACCAAAAAAAAATAACGGAAAAACAGATTATGACTTAATTATTGCATCTCAACCCTATAGATCAAGAGTTACTGCTGAAAAAAAAGTAAAATATGTAATTGAACCTATGATCAAATCCTTATCAAAGAAAGGAAAGCTTGTTGTAGTACATGCATGTGGTGGAGATCCAGCAAATAAGATAGTTAAAAAAATATGGCCCAAAGAGAATCCATTTCCGTATTTGTATTCCTCTATCGAAAAATACATTAAGTCAAATACAGATAAATCTTTCTTAAAAACATTAAAATTTCATAAAGTTAAAAAAATAAGTTATGTTTTAAGAGCACTCCCAAATGAAATTAGTGGTGGAATAGCAACTTCATTAATATTTTCTGCATGGAATGCCGCAGTTTACGTTAATCAAATATCGGATGAACAAATAATGAAGGCAGAAAAACATAAGAATTATCAAAAAGTCGTTCAAAACATTGTAAATAAATATAAAGGATTACACTTTAAAAACGAATTATTCGTAATAGAGAAAAAATAACAAATTTTTTCAACCACTGTTAGTAATTAAAATTTATTTTGGTACTCAAATTGATCACCAATTCAAATTTTTATTTGTTGTAAAAATTTTCATAAATTGTAAGAGATGCAATGTTTAAAAAAACATTAATATTAATTGCATCGTTTTTAGTACTTACTGGCTGTTACCAGTCTACGGCATCGTTAATTGGTCCAACAGTTACATTAGGCACCTCGGGAAACATAGTTCAATCTGCACTTTCATACTCTGTAAATGAGTCAGTTAAAAAGGCTACTGGAGAATATCCAGCAGACCACATTAAAAAAAGATTTAAAAAATAATAATTAAACTTTTATTTTCATATAACAAGAATTTGGATCATTCTTATAATGTCCAAATGGTTCACATTCCTCAAACCCGCAAGATTTAAATAATTTTCTTGCAGGTTCAAAAAATTTACCTGATCCAGTTTCAATAAAAATATTTTTTAAACCAATATCCTTAGATTTTAATATTAAAATCGAGATAATTTTTTTACCATATCCTTTTTCTCTAAATTTATCATGTACTCTTATAGATTTGAACTCACCATGATTTTGAGAGAGGATCTTTATTGCCCCGCAACCAATGAGGTCTTCTTTATCCCAAATGCTCCAGAATTTAATTGTGTTATCTTTGAGTCCATCTATATCGAGGACATGTGTACTACCAGCTGGAGAGACAGATCTTAATTCAATAAAGTGTTTTTTTAAAAGTTCATTTACTTTCAAATCATCAAAATTGTTTTCAACTGCTCTCATTGGAACTTATAAAATATCATCTAAATTTTTGAACTCACCGATCTTAAAAATAATAGCTTCTTCTCTTTTAAAACCATATTTTTTTGCATTATCTAAAAATCTTTTTGGAGGCTCCATTATAGGTTCCAATGACAATACAAAAGTTCCCCAATGCATTCCAATAACTCTTTTGCTATTTAAGTCTTTAGCTATCTGCAATGCTTCCTCAGGATTTGTGTGATAAATAGACTTATCAAACATGGGTTTAAAATTATAGGCACCGATATTTATAATAGTGAGATCAATAGGTCCGAACTTTTTTCCTAATTCTTTGTAAATTTCTCCATAGCCTGTATCGCACGCAAACAAAATTTTTTTTCCTTTATATTCAATTAAATAACTTCCCCAAAGAGTTTTATTAGTATCTGTTAAACTTCTTTTTGACCAATGAACTGCAGGAAGCATGGTTATCTTTAAATTATTTTTTTCAATTGTTTGGTACCAATCAAGTTCGTTTACGTTTTTAAAATTGTTTTTTGTAAAATATTTTCCAAGCCTAAGGGGAGCAATTACCTTAGCATCCTTGTAGGGAAATTTTCTAATTGTACCTATGTCTTGATGATCATAGTGATTATGTGTCAGCAAAAATAAATTAATTTTTGGAATTTCACTTAAGCTTAAAGCTGGTTCAACATATCTTTTAGGTCCAAAAATGAGTGGTCCTGCATTTTTTGAAAAAACAGGGTCTGTTATAATAGTTGTTTCACCAAGTTTAATTAAAAAGGTTGCATGGCCAATCCAACCAATATAATTACCATTTTGTTTTGAGGCTAAATCTTTTAAAACATCTTCTTTTTTCAAAACATGATCACCTGGAATTGTCATGTCTAATTTTTTCTTCTCTTTGTTAAAAGTAGAGTAAGACCATTTAATTTTATCGTCTCTCACAGGAGAACCTTCTGGGTTTCTAAAGGTATTATCAGGTAAATGATGATACGGTTTGTTATCCATAGAATTTAAATTTGAAAAAATAGAAAAACAGAAAACTAAAACAATAAGCTTCTTAGTCATTGATCTTATTGATTTCTGTAAAATGTCCCATTTTTCTTTTTTCTTTAACTTCCTTTTTTAAATAATCGAAAAAAAATTCGTTACCTTTTAATTTTTTTCCTTTATATTTAGTTATTTCATTACCTAGAATATTTGTCATTTTAGCATTGTAAAGTTTTAATATATTTACCTTTTTGAGACCACAAACTGCACGAATATGGTTTTCGAATTGACTGATATTGTGTGAGTTAATTGTCATGTGACCAGAATTATGTACTCTGGGTGCGATTTCATTTACTAACAAATTGTCTTTTTCATCTATAAAAAATTCGACACATAAAGTTCCCACATAATCTAATTTTTCACTAATTTTTTTTGCATTTTCAATAGATTGAGAAAAATGTTCTTTACTTATGTTAGCTGGAATTTTTGAGACTTTTAATATTTGATCTTCATGTTTATTTTCAAATGGTTCATAAATTTCGTATTCATTTTTTTTAAATCTTGTGACTATTACAGAGATTTCTTTTTTTAAGTTTACCATTTTTTCTAATATATATTCGCTATCTGTAGAAAGGCTAATATTCTTACAATCCTCAAGATTATTTAATTTAAATTGTCCCTTTCCATCATAACCAAGAGTAGCTGTCTTTAACATCGCAGGTAAAAGATCGGCATTTGAAATCAAATCATCTTTATTATTAATCTTTTTGTATTGTGTGGTTTTAATATTTTGATCATTTACAAAGTTCTTCTCCAAAATTCTATTTTGAATGATCTTATTTATTTGAGGTTTTGGCAAAACTTCTTTTATCGAATTAAGTTTATCCAAAATATCAAAAGGGATATTTTCAAATTCGAAAGTAATTTTGTCTACTTTTTTAGTAAAATAATTAATTTTTTCTTTATCGTTATAATTTGATAAAATAAATTCATCAGAAAATTCTTTTGCAGGAGACATTGGGTCATCGCTCCATACAATTGTATATACATCCAATTTTTTTGCTGCCATACAAAGCATACAACCTAATTGACCGCCACCCAAAATACCAAGATTAGTTTTCTTCATTAGTTATTTTGGTTTTTTTTTCACTGATTTTGTTTGTTTAATTCTTAATTTCAGCAAGGAATTTTTTATTTTTTTGTCAGTTATCCCAAGAATAGATGCAGCATATAGTGCAGCATTAATTGCACCATCTTTTCCTATTGCAACAGTTCCAACGGGAATACCTTTTGGCATTTGAACTATTGACAATAAACTATCAAGCCCTTTTAATTTTTTACTTTCAATTGGAACTCCAATGACTGGGACAGCTGTTAAAGAAGCAATCATACCAGGTAAATGGGCAGATCCACCAGCTCCAGCAATTATAACTGAATAATTAGTCTCTGATTTTTTCGCAAACTCGTAAAGTCTTTTTGGTGTTCTATGCGCTGATACAATTTTCAAATCAAAACTAATTTTTAAAATTTTTAAAATTTTAACACAATCTTTCATAGTTGAATAATCCGATTGACTACCCATTACTATCGCTATTTTTCGATGTTTTTTAAGTTTCATTTACGTATTTATTATCAGATATATAACAAGTATTATATAACTAAACTTATGAATTTCAAAATTGACAACTTACAATATTGTAAATGGGATAGGTCAATTTTTGAAATTAATCGTGAGGCTGGACTAGACGCAGTTCACGTCACAATAGTATATCATGAAGATTTTGATGAATTACAAAAAAGAATTTTAGAATGGAAAGAACACTTTAAAAACCATGATGATTTAATTTTCTTAGGAAAAAACTTTAGAGACATTGAGAAAGCCAAGAAAAATAACAAAACTGCGATATTTTTTGGGTTTCAAAATTGTTCACCAATTGAAGATGATATAAATCTTATTGAGAAGGTTCATGAACTTGGCTGTAGATTTATGCAACTTACTTATAACAACCAATCCTTATTAGCCTCTGGTTGCTATGAAAAAATTGATAGTGGAGTTACTAATTTTGGCAAAGAAGCAATAAAAGAAATGAATAGGGTGGGTATCGTTATTGATATGTCTCATTCGGGTGAAAAAAGTACATTTGATGCAATTGAATTAAGCCAAAAACCAATTGCAATAACTCATTCCAACCCAAATTTTTGGCATAAAGCAAAAAGAAATAAGTCAGATGATTTGCTTAAAACACTATCTCAAAGTGGAGGCATGTTAGGATTTTCTCTTTACCCTCATCATCTAAATGACAATTCAAATTGTAAATTAGATAATTTTTGTGAAATGGTTGCGAGGACTGCTGAAATGATGGATGTAAAAAATCTTGGTATTGGTTCAGACTTGTGTTTAAACCAGCCAGATGAGATCGTAGAATGGATGAGGAATGGAACTTGGACAAAAAAAAAGGTTTACGGAGAAGGAACAAAGAACAATGTAGGCTTTCCAGACCAACCCAGTTGGTTTAAAGATGCTAGAGGATTTAAAAATATTGAGGGTGGACTTAAAAAAATTGGATTTAATTTGGATGAGATAAATGGAATACTGGGTAATAACTGGTATAATTTTTACAAAGGTATTAGTTAATGCAAATTGAATTAAGAGACCCAAAAAAAATAATGAAATTAAAACGGCTTGGTTCTTTCCACCAATCAAAACTTTCATTTTTAAGATCTTTTTTGAGAGAGTTTTATTCCTGGGACTATAAAAGAGAGTTATTTGAATTAGATAATGATGGATATGGTGTTGCCGTTTACTCTTTTAAAAAAGAAAAAAGAAAATACTCTTTGGTTTGTTTTGCAAATAAATTAGATGATAACGAAAGGTCAGATAGGGTCATAGCAACAAAATGGGATGCATCATTTACTTTGTACGATGGTATTCCAACAAAAAAGGATATTGAAAGATTGTCATTAAATGTCCCGCAACAAGAAACAGGACGAATGACTTATAAAGAATTGACTCTATCACGAGCAAACAAATCAATGAGAGCCTTTAACCATGTTGTAGAATGTTTATCAAATGGCAGTCAACCCTCTACAAAAAAATTATCTGAAATTGGATATTTATACAGAACGACCGCAGTATATGGATCGGGTAAATTTGGTCTAGCTGATCGGTTTAGAATAAAAAATAGACCAGAGATACATGGGCCCTTTAGACTAGAAATGATGTTGGTATATTTTGTAAGACAATTTACAATTGATCAAGTAAATTTTATCTCAAAAAATAAAAATCCAAGAAAAGCTGTTGAGTTGGACAAAAATATTGCAAGAAGTTTAGGTATTGGAAATTCAACTGGATTAGGGATGGCGCCGTTTATAGTCAATCACCCTATACTTCTAAATAATTGGATATTAGCAAGAGAAACTGCCTTAAAAAAAATAAGGGAGATTAAAGATGTAAAACAAGAGGATTTCAATTATTTTTTTGAATGTCTAAAGAATTCTATAAATAATATAAATACCTGGAATACAGATAGTGATTATCAAAAAGAAAAAATAAAAAATCTAAAGATAGATCTCGTCAAATTTATTAAATATTTAGAACAAGAATTTGATAGAAAAAAAGAATACTTATTCAATATAATTTTTAATTGGGTAGATACAAATCTAACAGAAGAAAGTATTGAGTATGTAGTCAGCTTGTTCCTTGAACCTTATGATGAAATTGTTGACCAATTAACTCCCACTATGAGCGCCGACGAAGAAAAATTTTTCAATATCCCAGTTGAAAGAAAAATTGAGGATTTAAGAGAACTGATTGAAAAAAACTATACAGAAATACTGAATATTGATTTTAATGAAGATAAAAATATTCAGAACTTTTGGTTCATTTCAAAAAATAAAGAAGAGCCAAGAGTAGCTAACAGATTTGAAGAAATAGGATCTGAACTTGAACAACCACTAGCGATTGCTCGAGATGTTAAATCTCTTTATTTAGGAATAAAAAATCTTAAGAACAGTATGACAATAAGTAGATTTCTTGCAGACAATAACGATTTAAGACATGCAGTGAGACGAGTTTTTATGATAGAAAAATTTCCTTATTCAGAAATTCAGGATAATATAATTGGCTCAGAGTTAATGCCAATTGATATGCTTAGACTTAAACTATCTTTTTTTGGAGCTTGTAAATTTGACCCAAGATCTAACAAATGGCTTAGAATTTGTATGTTTCAAGGCGCTCCACTACCTGATGAACTAAAACAATTTAACGACAATTGGATTTATAAATCATTAAATTAATGAGATCCTTTAGTGAAATAGAGACAATTTCTAAGAGAGCTTCTAGAGGAGCGGGCTTTTCATGGGGAGTCTCAGAAGAGATTGGGAAGTCAGTCAGATTATTAGAAATGTTTGGTCTGCCAGGTATCTTTCATCTTAAAAACTATTTAGAGAAAATTAATAATCACAATTATCAAAAGATAACAATAATATCTGCTGATAACATCTCTAATAACATTCCTTATTGTCCAATCAGCGTAGGTGTAAATTTTTTGGATCAAGCTTATAACTTGGAAAAAATTGAAAAAATTAATTTTTCAAATCTTGCTTATCCACTTTTAGTTGTCCCATTTTTATCAAGGTCATCAGAGATAATTGGTAAAAAAATTTTTTTGAACTTAGAAAATTTTAAATTTTTATTTAATTATAACCAATCTATACTTTCAAATTTCGACAATTCGCTAATTTCAAAAACAACAAACTTTTTAATTAGTTTTAATCAAAACGAGGATAGCTTTGATGAAATAACTTGGGATACTTTATATAAGATTTCACAAAAAACTTTTGTTGATGAAACCGAAAGCTCAAAAAAAACTTCAGCTGGCGCAGGATTAACTGATAATGACTGAGATTAAAAATGATAAAGATCATTTCGATGATTATTGTGAGGAATGTGGTAGCGAAGATGAAAGTGTTTCACAAAATTTGTTAATGTTTGGTTATAAAATTTGTGCTTCCTGTAAAATCTCTAAAACGATTTTTCCAATTTAGGTTATATTACTAATTGGCAGACTATTTAATCTACTCATTACAAAAGAAACAGATAAAATTGCCAATATTAAGAATGATAAAAAAACTATTCCAAAAGCTTTAATATTTGATTTAAAATTCAATACCTCTTTAGTTGAAATTATTAATGAGGCAAATATCCAAAATTGAGTTAAAAAAATAATTGGCATAACTAAGTCAGGAGTCAATGCTATAAATCTCAGTAATCCAGGGGCATGTGCTATACCTACTGCGATTAATATTTTTTTAAAAGTGACCTTAGTATCTTTATCAGGAAAAATTTTGGCACCGATTGTAAATATCAAAACTGCCCAAAAAAACCAAGTTAAGATAGCAGTTAGCGCAGATAGACTTAGTGAAGTTTTGTAAAAATTATTAGTGGCAATCGCTCCAGCAACGCCATCTAGTATCATTATAATAGCAGCAAAATAAATTGAAACTTCAGAGAAAGTTTTAACTTCTCTATAAAGTTTTTTGTCAAGTTTTATTGATCTGAAAACTAATTCTAAAAAAAATCCAAACATTTATTTTCTATTTTTTTTTTGAGCATAATAGGAAATTAATAAAGGAAAAATGATTAAAATTATACCTATAATAATACATATTATTAATAAAAAGTATTTCGACATTTAATGAGTTGTAATGAGAAAGAAAAAAAGGGGGGATTTCCCCCCTTTTAAAATTTATTTAGCGACTTCTCTTGTATTAGGATTGTACGACTCAGTAAAAGGTATATCAACGACTACCGCATCAACTGGATCATTTCCTTTTTCACAGTATTTCTTTGGAAGATGAATTTTGAATTTTCTTCCAACTTTACCAATTGGAAAACCGTTCTTATTTAAATTTCCATCGAACGGTACATACCCCATCGCAATGTTAGTTCCTTTTTCTGGATGGTACCAAGGCGATGTAATAAATCCCACTGGATTTTTTCCATCCTCAGAGATTAACCAAAAATCTGGTGCATATTCTTCAATTGGTTTTCCCCCTAGTTCCATACCTACTAATTGTAACTTGTAAGGTTTTCCTCCAGAAGAAATTTCACTTTTCATTTTTTCCAGAGCTTCTTTACCAACATAATCTCCTTGTTTCTCCCAAACACCTTTTCCAGACAAGGAAACTTGATAACCTAGGTTACATTGAAATGGATTATGTTCGTTATCCATATCTTGACCCCAAGATAAAATACCTGCTTGTATTCTTCTGTGGTGTGCAGGAGCAATAACCATAAGATTGTGTTTTTTACCAGCTTTTAAAACTGCATTCCACATGTCCTCTGCATATAAAGTTGCATTTCTTAAATAGATTTCATATCCGGCTTCACCTGAAAAACCTGATTGTGAAATAACACAACTTCTTCCACCAACTTTTGCTTCAGCTAATCCATAATATGGCATATTATCTAAATCAACTTGATCTCCAATTAAATCATTCATCAAAGCTTTTGACTTAGGACCTTGAATTTGAACTGGACAAGCATCTATTTCATCTATTTCCACATTAAATCTTTTGTCAGCATTGACACCCTGCAGATAAAGACCGATGTCACTATCAGATAAACTAAACCAAAATTCATCTTGAGATATTCTTAACAAAATTGGATCGTTTAAAACACCACCTTTGTAATTACATAAAATTACATATCTCGCACGCATTGGAGAAATTTTTGTTGCATCTCTTGTAATAACATAATCAGTAAATTTTTCAGCGTCTGGACCTTTTACCCTTATTTGTCTTTCAACTGCTACATTCCACATTGTTACGTGTTTTTTAATAGCTTCATACTCAACCATTGCTCCACCTTTTTCAGGTCTTACATAACCACGTGGATGATAAATTCTGTTGTAAACAGTTGCCCTCCAACATCCAGCTTTCATAGATAAATGCCAGTAAGGAGATTTTCTAACTCTTGTAGAAATTAACATTTCAACTTGAGTTGGACCACTTTGTCTTAAATTGTAAGGGACATGTCTATCCGATTGATCAACAGCAGTAGAGTGAGAAACTTTTGAATAATCAACTTTCTCAATTATTCTACCTTTAGATTTTGGTTTACTTATTTTTTTAGATTTTACTTTAGCTACTTTTTTTGGCTTTCTTTTTTTCGAACTTACTTTTTTTTTCTTTTTTTTAGGCATAGTTATTATCCTTTAACCATTTGTTTGTTTCCTTAAGTCCTCCAAATGTATAAATATGAAAGTGCTCTGTATGATCTTTTAATTTATCAATTAGATCATTTGGGTCTTTAGGTTTCAATAAATCTAGAGCCTTACTAAAATTAGATTTAAGGAAATTTATGGAATTTTTTGCACCTACAATATTAGCAAATTTTATTAAGCTTGATATTTTAAGAGGCCCAGTAATTCCAACATGTACTGGCACTGTTTGTTTAGAAATAAAATCTATAATTGGCTGAGGATCAAGTAACCACTGAGTCACTATATAATCAGCATAAGGCTTTTTGTCTTTCATAGCTTTTTCCAAATCTGAATCGGATATATCAGGACTCCCCTCGGGATGTCCAGCAATTCCTATCCTCATCTTCTCAAAATAACCAGTCTCTAAAAGTTGAAATGAGCTATCAAATTTACCAGCTGGTTCACGGCCCCCTCCAATAATTAAAGCCTGTTTAACCCCCCCCGTCTTTACAGATACTTACATACTCTTTTAACTGGTGCTCATCCTCCATTGATCTTGCTGGAAAATGAGGAATAGGGTTGAAGCCTTTCTTGACTAATTGGACTGCTTGATTTGCTGTCTCTTTAAAATCCCCACCTGGCAACATTGTTATATAGACATCTTTTAGTTCCGGCAGAGTTGATAGATCTGTTTTTGGCCCAATTTCTATAGAAAAATTCATCTACCGAATTATTATCTATTTTTAATTTGAGTGTCTATAAAATATAATTAACAAGAATAAATTTATTAATTTAAAAATGGCCCAAAAAGACATCGGAAATAAAGTCCCTCTACATACTCTAAAGAAAGTTGAGGATGTAGCCGCTTATTATGATGAGTGGGCACTGAATAATAAGTATGACAAAGATATGGAAGCTTGGAATTATACTGGACCGAAAGAAACTTCTGAAACATTCAATAAATATCAAAAGAATAAGAACATTGAAATATTTGATGCCGGTTGTGGAACTGGTTTAGTTGCAGTTGAGCTAAAAAAAATGGGTTACCAAAATTTTTATGGCGCTGATATATCACAAAAATTGTTAGATTTAGCGCCGCAAGGTCTTTATAAATCTTTAGAAAGGATCGATTTAAACAAAAAATTGATATACGAGGATGATAAATTTGATTCAGTATTTTGCGTTGGAACATTTACATTTGGGCATGTCAAACCTGATGCTTTAGATGAATTTATAAGAATTACAAAAAACAACGGTTTAATTTGTTTTACAATTAATGTTGGTGTTTATAAGGATTATGGTTTTGATAAAAAGATCAATAATTTAATAGATAATAATAAATGGAAAAAACTTGAATTTTTTAAATCAAACTATTTATCCAGCAAAGATGTAAATGCTTGGCTCGGAATATATAAAGTTACAAAATAATTAATATGAGTTTAAAAATAATTTTAATAATGGGTTTACCTGGTGCAGGCAAAACAACTCTTGCAGATGCGCTTGCCAAAAAAATAAAAGCAAAAAGACTAAATGCTGATGAGGTAAGAAAAGATGCAAATGACTGGGATTTTTCGGAGGAAGGAAGAAAAAGACAAGCAAAAAGAATGTCAGATTTTGCACTTAAACTAAAGAATGAAGGCAACAATGTTATTGCTGACTTTATATGTCCTACTCCTGAGGCACGTAAATTGTTTCCTGCAGACTATATAGTTTGGGTTGATACAATTAAGTCTGGAAGATTTGATGATACAAATAAAATGTTTGTTAAACCTGAAAAATTTGATTTTCATGTTACGTCACAAAATGCTAAGGAATGGTCTGAGAAAATTTTAACAGATTTAAGTAAAAATGTATAAGTGGGATAATAAAAAACCAACAGCGCAAATGTTAGGAAGATGGCAGCCTTTTCATGACGGACATTATGCTCTGTTTGAGGAAATAATTAAAAAGACTGGTCAAGTTTGTATTCAAATACGAGATGTTCAGGGCGTAGATGATAATCCATTTGATTTTGAAACAGTAAAAAAGAAAATTGAAGAAAGATTAAATCCAAAATATGAGGGAAGGTTTAAGATAGTGCTAGTCCCCAATATTACAAATATATGTTATGGAAGAGGAGTGGGCTATAAAATCGAAGAGATAGTATTAAACGAAGAAACCCAAAAAATATCAGCAACTAAAATAAGAGCAAAAATGCGAGAAGATGGAGAGCTTAAATAGAATGACAGTTATTGTTAAAGATAATGGTTTTGGTATCAAAAATATAATTATAAACGAACCCAAAACTTATAATTCCTTGTCGTTTAAAACATTAAATATTTTAATAAATATTTTTAGAAGATTAGAAAACGATAATAAGACTCGAGTAATAATTTTAAGTGGAAATGGCAAAGGCTTTAGTGCGGGTCATAATCTTAAAGAAGTAAAAAATTTAAAAGTGAGATCCAAATACTTAAAATTATTTAATCTTTGTTCAAAATTAATGCTTAATATTGTTGAAGGAAGGAAACCAGTTATTGCTAAAGTTCATGGTTCTGCATTTGCAGCAGGATGTCAACTCGCAGCAAGTTGCGACTTAGCTTATGCATCAACAGATGCAAAATTCGCTACCCCAGGAGTAAATATAGGTTTATTTTGTAGCACACCAATGGTGGCCGTAAGTAGAAAAATTGGAAAAAAAAGAATGATGAAAATGTTGTTAACAGGTGAACCCATTAATGCAAAATATGCAAAAGAGATTGGTTTAATAAATGACTGTTTTCCAAAAAATAAATTAAATTCAAAAGTATTAGAAGTCGCAAAAGTAATTTCAGCAAAATCAAACTTATCAATCAAAATTGGAAAAAAAGCATTTTACAAACAATTAGAAATGCCTCTTAAAAAAGCTTACGCATACACAAGTAAAATGATGACATTGAATATGATGTCGATGGATGCGAGAGAGGGAATTTCAGCATTTTTAGAAAAAAGGAAACCTAATTGGAAAAATAAATGACAAAATTAATTGAAGATATTTTAAAAAGTTCAAAAACTATTGCTATGGTAGGTGTAAGCTCTCTTAAAAAAAAAGAGGATCCAAAAAACTTAAAAAGAAAACCATCAACCATTGTAATGAAATACATGCAGGAATTTGGTTATAGGGTAATTCCAGTAAATCCTTTTGCAGAAGGTGAAATTATCCATGGTGAAAAAGTTTTTTCAAAATTAGAAGATATAAAAATACCAATAGATATTGTTAATATTTTTAGACCCTCAAATGAAACCCCTGATTTAGCAAACGAGGCTGTTAAAATAAATGCGAAGGTTTTATGGCTTCAATATGGAATTAAAAATGACGCAGCAGAAAAAATAGCCTTAGATGCAAAAATGAAATATATTTCAAATCGTTGTATTAAACAGGACTATCAAAATATATTTCAAAAAGTAAATCCTGTTTTTCCAGCTTTAAAAAGCTAAACATTTTAAAATTAATGCGTAATTTTATTGTCATTTTTATTTTTATTTTTTGTGTAAATAATCAATCATATTCTCAAGAATTGAAAAAAACTTATTTTGGTGGTGGGTGTTTTTGGTGCATGGAAGAGTCTTTCGATAAGGTAGAAGGTGTCACCAATGTTGTCTCTGGCTACTCAGGGGGAACAAAACCTAATCCAACATATAAAGAAGTAACATATGGAGATACTGGTCATATTGAAGTAGTTGAAATAACATATGATACAAACAAGATCGGTTTTGAGGAATTGTTAAATGTTTTTTGGAAAAATATTGATCCTTTTGATGCGACAGGTCAATTTTGTGACAAAGGTTATAGTTATAAATCTGCTGCATTCTATATGAACGACAATCAAAAGAAGCTAATAGAAAAAAGTATTAAAGCTATAGAAAACGATTTTAATAATAAAGTTGTAACTTTTGTTAAAAAATTTGAAAAATTTTATCCAGCAGAGGATTATCACCAAAATTATTATCAAACAAATTTTATAAATTACTTACTTTATAAAAAAGGTTGTGGTAGAGAGAGTAGGTTAGAAAATATCTGGCAACAATGAAACAAATTTTTTTAATATACGGACACTATAACGATAAATCATTCAATGCAGCAATAAGGGATACTTTTATAAAATCTTCAGAAGATAAAGGTAATAAAGTTGATTGTGTTGATCTTTATAAAGAAAAATTCAATCCAATTTTTGCAGGTGAAGAACCAGATAGTACTGTTTTGGACCACAGAAAAAGAATTGAGAAAAGCGATGTAATTGTTCTTGTTGCTCCTATATGGAATTTCAGAATGCCAGCGATGGTCGAGGGATGGATTGATAAAGTTCTTTCTCCACCTTGGGCTTTTAGTTTTAAAAAATTGTTTGGTAATTATGGATATCCTATTGGAAATTTAAAAGGAAAAAAAGCAGTAGTATTTTGTACTTACGGATCACCTCAATTTGCAATTAGAACATTCTTTTTAAATATGCCAACAAAAAGATTAAGAAGAGGAGTTTTTAATATTTGTGGGATAACAGACGTTGTTTACAAAAGATTTTTTGCAGTTCCATTTGTATCAAAAGAAAAAAGAGAAAAATTTTTAGAGGAAGTAAAGCGAACAGCTTCCCAAATATAATTATTTTTTTAATTTATTAGAAAAGATTAAATTATCGCTTTTAAATTTTTGTGAGTTATTCTTAATAAATTCTTTCATAATTATTATTTTTTCACTCTCAAATTCTGAAACTTTTCTTTGATCTAAATCAACATAAAGAGATAAAATTTCAATAGTAGACGCTAAAAATTTTTTTTCTTTATGAATCATTTCAAGCCTGTATTGCAATCTTTTTTTGTCATGATCGAAATATAGTAAATTTACATCTACCTCGTCACCCTCTTTTAGCTCTTGGTTGTAAGTAATATGCGACTCAACCACCATGGTGCTTTTTTTTGTTTTCTTAGCTGACTCCTCTCCCATTTTAAATTTGTCCATTAATATTTCAGCACCAAACAAATCAAAAATTAAGACATAATAAGCCACATTCATATGGCCATTATAATCGGTCCATTCTTTGATTATTTTCTTAGAATTTAAATAAAGCGACATTTTATTTGTAAAATTTATATTATAATATTGTAAAATTAAAGTTCTATTATGAACAAACTTTTATTTTTCTTTCTATTCTTTTATCTTCATGTAGCGAGTGTTTATTCCGATATTATTAAACCAAATACAAAAATTGAACCTTATAACGTAGTTGAAATTCAACTGATCAGTTTAAAGAATAATGATAAACCAGATAAAGATTTTGGTATTGAACAAACTTGGGAATTCGCTCATCCAGAAAACAAAATAAATACTGGCCCATTAAATAATTTTAAAAAGATGTTAAAAAACGAAATTTACTCAATTTTGTTAAACCATAAAGATCATAAAATTGAAGAGATTTATAATAACAAGAAGATCGCAATTTATGATGTAATTATTTTAGGATCAGATAATTTTTACTATGAGTTCAAGTGGCAAGTAGAAAGGTATGATGGCAAGGGATCACTTAAAAATTGTTGGTTGACCACTGCAGTTTCTAATCCAGTTTCTCTTGGAGCATCAATTTAGATTATGAAAAAACCGAAATATGAAAATCGTATTCTTATTCTTATGCTCATACTTTGTGTTCCACCTATTTTGACCACTCAGATAACTTGGTATTATTTTGGCCAGGAGACTGGTCTCAACTGTGGAATTGTGGTAGGTATAATTAGTGTGAGTGTCGCAGCTTACTTGTTGTTTCAATTAGATTGGAGAGAACCAGACGATGACTAATATAATTTTGTTTCGTTCGTTTTAAAAATCTTGTAGAAATCTATTAATGAAATCTAAAGCAAAAGTCGTAATAGTTGGTGGAGGTGTTGTAGGAGTAAGCGCCCTTTATCATCTTGCTAAAAAAGGCTGGTCGGATGTTGTTTTAGTTGAAAGAAAAGAACTTACTTCTGGATCAACTTGGCACGCTGCAGGTTTGTTACCACTTTTCAACATGAGTTATTCCGTTGGACAACTCCATAAATATGCAGTCAATTTATATAAAAAATTAGAGGAAGAAACGGGTAAGAACGTCGGTTTCAGTGTTGTTTCAAATATTAGACTTGCAAATAACAAAGATAGAATGGATGAGTATTTTCAGTATGCAGGAGTCGCAAAAACTATTGGTGTTGATGTAAAATTTTTGACACCTGATCAGGTAAAAGAAATTTGGCCTTTATGTAATACTTCAGATTTAGTTGGTGCGATTCAACACCCAGAGGATGGATACATTCAGCCTGCTGATTTAACACAAGCTTTAGCTACAGGTGCGAGGAATAGAGGTGCAGAGATTTATAGAAACACCACAGTTGTAGGAATGAAACAAACTAAAGATGGATGGGTAGTAGAGACAGACAAAGGTTCGATTGAGTGCGAACATATTATTTCTTGTTCAGGAAATTTTGCAAGACAAACAGGAAAAATGGTTGGTCTTGACATTCCAGTTATTCCTGTAGAACATCAATATATTGTTACAGAGCCACACCCTGAAATTCAAAAAAGAAAAAAAGAGGGTTTACCTGAAATGGGAGTTTTAAGAGATAGTGATAGCCGTTGGTATATGAGAGAAGAAGCTGGAGGTTTAATATTAGGTCCTTATGAAGACGGAGCTCCCGCATGTTATGTTGATGGACCTTCAAAAGATTCTGAATATGAATTATTTCAAGAAGATTTAGATAGACTCGCTCCACATATAGAAGGTGCAATACATAGAGTGCCAGCTTTTGGTGAAGTAGGAGTTAAAAAAGTTTATAATGGTGCAATTTGTTACACTCCAGATGGAAATCCAATTGTAGGACCAGCATGGGGACTCAAAAATTTCTGGATAAACGAAGGTCATAGTTTTGGAATAACTGCGGCTGGTGGTGCTGGTTGGCAGTTAGCAGAGTGGATCGTAGATGGAGAACCTACAATTGACATGCTTGGTGTTGAACCAAGAAGATATGGAGATTACTGCTCAAAAGCATATCTTAAAGAAAAAAATGAAGAGGCATATAGCCATGTTTTTATAACTCATTTTCCAGATGAAGAGAGACCAGCAGCAAGACCACTAAGAACAGCACCATGTTATGACAGAATGAAAAAACTTGGAGCAGTTTTTGGTCAAAAATTTGGTTGGGAAAGACCAAACTTTTTTGCAACTAATGGAATGGAGCAAAAAGATGATTGGTCCTTTAGAAGATCAAAATGGTTTCAAGCTATTGAGAAAGAATGCAAGAATGTAAGAGAGAATGTAGGTTTACTAGACATGAGTGCATTTGCAAAATGTAGAATAAAAGGACCAAAAGCAGAAGAGTTTTTGGATAAACTAGTTGCAAACAAACTTCCAAAAAAAATAGGAAGAATTAATTTGTGCCATGCCCTAAATACTAAAGGTGGTGTTCATTCAGAGTTTACAATAATGAGAGAGGCTGAAGATAGCTTTTACTTGGTATCTGCAGGTGCTTTTCAAAGACTTGATCACGATTGGATTTTAAGATGGATGCCAAGTGATGGATCTGTTCAGTTTGAAAACTTAACTAACAGTATGGGTGTGTTGGTTGTCTCCGGGCCGAAAGCAAGAGACTTAATGACAAGAGTATCAAAGGATGATTTTTCTAACGAAAATTTTAAATGGCTAAGTGCTAAAAACGTTGACGTGGGTTATGCACCTGTGAACGCAATGAGAGTAAACTTCGTTGGAGAATTAGGTTGGGAATTACATCATCCAATTGAATATCAAAATCATATTTTTGATAAATTAATGGATGCTGGCAAAGATTTAAATTTAAAACCATACGGCATAAGAGCAATGAATAGTTTAAGAGTTGAAAAATCTTATAAACTAGTTGGAACAGAATTATCTATAGAATACTCTCCATACGAAAGTGGTTTAGATAGATTTATACATCCAAATAAGGGAAATTTTATTGGCTTAGATGCGCTGAACAAGTGGAGGGAAAAAGGATTTAATAATAAATTGGTGACACTAGAAGTTCATAATATTAATGATGCTGACGTACTTGGAAATAATCCAATTTATGAAAATGGAACTTGCATTGGTAGAGCCACTGGCGGAGATTTTGGTTTTAGATTAGGAAAATCTATAGCACTTGGAATGGTTAAACCAGAATTAGCAAACGTAGGTCAGAAACTTAAAATCGACATATTGGGAAAAACACATGAGGCAACTATTCTTGAAGAAAGTCCTTATGACCCAAAAAATGAATTGTTGAGAGCATAATGAAAATCTTAGTAGCAGTAAAAAGAGTAATAGATTACAACGTTCAAGTAAGAGTAAAAGAAGACGGAACGGGAGTAGTTACAGATAATGTCAAAATGTCTACTAATCCTCCTGACGATAACGCTGTTGAAGAAGCAGTAAAAATTAAAGAGTCTGGAAAAGCAAAAGAAATTGTAGCGATAACTATTGGTGAAGAAAAAGCTCAAGAAACAGTTAGAAAAGCTCTTGCGGTTGGTGCTGACAGAGGAATACATGTAAAAGTTGAAGGTGTAGTTGAGCCTTTGGCCGTTTCAAAAATATTGCAAAAGGTAGTGGATAAAGAAAAACCTGATTTAGTTTTTATGGGCAAACAAGCAATAGATGATGATTGTAACCAAACAGGTCAAATGTTGGCAGCTTTGCTTGGTTGGCCACAAGCGACCTTCGCATCTAAAATAAATGTAAAAGAAGCCTCACTAGAGGTTACTCGAGAGGTTGATGAAGGATTAGAAACAATTGAAGTAAACATACCTGCAATTGTTACCTGCGATCTCAGATTAAATGAGCCCAGATATGCTTCATTACCTAATATAATGAAAGCAAAGAAAAAACCATTAGAGCAGATAAATGCTTCAGATTTAGGGGTTGATACCAAAGCAAGAATCGAGCAAATTAAGGTAGAAGAACCACCAAAAAGAAAAGCTGGAATTAAAGTCGCAAATGTATCAGAATTAGTTCAAAAATTAAAAAATGAGGCTAAAGTAATCTAAATGTCAGTTTTATTAATTGCAGAACATAACAATAAAGAATTAAGACCCTTCACTTACAATGCAGTATCAGCTGCTTGCAAAATAGATGAAGACCTACATATCTTAGTTTTAGGTAATAAATCAGAGAGTGTTGCTAAATCTGCCTCTGAAATACCAAACGTAAAAAAAGTTATCCATGTTGATAACGAAATTTATGAAAACTTCATTGCAGAAAATTTTACATCGGCAATACTTAAACATGCAGACACATATTCACATTTAGTTTGCTCAGCTAATACATTTGGAAAAAATTTAATGCCTAGAATAGCAGCTCTTTTAGATACTTCTCAGGTGAGTGATGTCATTAAAATTATTTCAGCCGATACCTTTTTACGTCCAATTTACGCAGGAAATGCTTTTGCAACAGTAAAAAGTAACGACAAAAAGAAGTGTGTCACTATAAGACCAACATCCTTTGAGCCTGCACCAGCTGCCGGAGGTTCTGCAGAGATTGTAAAATCGGAAGCGGGAGAGGCCTTTAAAAATTCCAAGTTTGTAAAAAGAGAGGAAATAAAATCGGATAGACCTGAGTTAGGGACTGCAAGAATTGTAATTTCAGGTGGTAGAGGAATGCAAAATTCAGATAATTTTAAATTAATTTCAGCAATTGCGGATAAGTTAAATGCAGCCATTGGAGCATCAAGAGCAGCTGTAGATGCAGGATATATTACTAACGATCATCAAGTCGGGCAAACAGGAAAAGTTGTTGTACCTGATCTGTATATAGCTGTTGGTATTTCTGGAGCCATTCAACATTTAGCTGGAATGAAAGAAAGCAAAATTATTGTTGCGATAAATAAAGATGGTGAAGCACCAATATTTAGTGTAGCAGATTATGGGCTTGAGGCAGATTTGTTTGAAGCTCTTCCGCAATTTTTAGAAGAATTAAATAAACTTAACACTATTCAAAAATAATTCATGACCAGAGAAGTTATGGAATATGATGTTGTAATTGTGGGTGGAGGACCATCAGGCCTTGCAACAGCAATTAAATTAAAACAATTGAACGCTGACGTTAATGTATGTGTACTAGAGAAAGGTGCAGAAATTGGTTCACATATTTTATCAGGGAATGTTTTTGAAACTAGAGCTTTAGATGAATTAGTACCTAATTGGAAAGATCTAAATGCACCAATTAAAACTAAAGTAACAAAAGAAAAATTTCTTTTTTTAGGAAAAAAAAGTTCATTTAGCTGGCCGACTTGGTTACTACCAAAAGTCCAACAAAACCATAAAAATTATATAATAAGTCTTGCTAATTTATGTAGATGGCTCGCTGAACAAGCGGAAGCATTAGGCGTAGAGATTTTTCCAGGATTCCCAGCTTCAGAAATTTTATATAATGAGGATGGATCGGTAAAAGGCGTTATAACTCAAGACATGGGTTTAGATAAAGAAGGAAATAAAAAAGATGGTTATGAACCCGGGATGGAATTACATGCTAAGGTGACGGTGTTTGCAGAGGGCTGCAGAGGTCATTTAGGAAAACAATTAATTAAAAAATTTGACTTAGATAATGGAAAAGATCCACAGCAATATGGAATTGGTTTTAAAGAAATCTGGAAGATTGACGAAAAAAACCATCAAGAAGGTTTAGTAATGCATACAGCTGGTTGGCCACTAGATAAAAATACTTATGGAGGAAGCTTTGTATATCATGCTGAAAATAAAGAGGTTTATTTAGGTTATGTTATAGGTTTAGATTATAAAAATCCTCACTTATCACCTTTTGATGAATTTCAAAGATTTAAAACTCATCCAGCGATCAGCAAAATGCTGGAAGGAGGAAAAAGAATATCTTATGGAGCAAGAGCGTTAATTGAAGGAGGTTTTCAAAGTTTACCTAAAATGTTTATGCCTGGTGCCCTTTTAATTGGTTGCGATGCAGGCACTTTAAATATGCCGAAAATTAAAGGTTCTCATACAGCAATGAAAAGTGGAATAATTGCAGCTGAAACTATAATTGAGCATCTTAATGACTCAAAAGATCTTTCTATTTATGAGGGAAAATTTAAAAAAAGCTGGGCATATAGAGAATTATTTGAAGCTAGAAATGTAAAACCAAGTTTTGGTTGGGGATTAATCTTGGGGATTATTTTCACAGGTATAGACCAAATAATATTCAGAGGAAAATTACCATTCACACTTAAACACAAACACGCAGATCACGAAACTTTAAAACCCGCAAATCAGATGCCAGTAATAGATTATCCAAAACCTGATAATATTATTACATTTGATAAAACAAGCTCAGTTTATCTAACAGGGACCAATCATACAGATAATCAACCAGTTCATTTAAAATTGAAAGATAAAAATTTACCGATAAGATATACCCTAGATAGATTTGATGAGCCTGCACAGAGATATTGCCCTGCAGGTGTATATGAAGTGCAAGTTGAAAATGATGAACCTAAATTTGTAATAAATTCTCAAAATTGCATTCATTGCAAGACTTGCGATATTAAAGAACCTTCTCAAAACATTACTTGGGTTACACCAGAGGGAAGTGGTGGACCAAGATATGGGAATATGTAATTAAGATAAATCTATTGCGTGTTTCTTTAGAATTTCTAATGGAACAATCTTTAAAGTTTTCTCGTTTGTTTTTTTCAAATATATTTTACACTCTTTCCCAGCTTCTACAGCTCTTGCAAACCAAGTAGCACACACGCACCAATTATCACCATCTTTTAAACCTGGAAATCCAAATTCGGGATGAGGTGTAATTAAATCATTTCCAGAAGATTTACACCATTCCAAAAAATCATTATTTACTTTTGCACACACAGTATGTAACCCATTATCATTATCATCTGTATTGCAACATCCGTCTCTATACCAACCTGTCAAAGGGCTAGATGAACATAATTCTAAGTCTCCGCCTAAAACATTTTTTTGTTTTTTACTCATTGAATAACGATTGATCTACAGTAGCATTAAAAGAAACTGACCTTCTTTCATCTTCACTTTTAGAGAACGGATAAACTGCATGCATTAAGTAGTGCGGGAAAAAATAAAAATCACCTACTTTTGGGGTAACTCTAAAAGTTGGTTTACATAAAAAAGCTTTTGAACCATGGATCATTTCAAGCTTACCATTGTTATTGACTGTTTTATTATTTTGACTTGTTTCGCCCAAATTTTTCGGAACTTTTAAATATCCCACACCTGATACATGACCTGAATGCCAGTGAGATGGATTATATTCATTTTGAAATTGCCTTACAATCCAGCTGTTAATTATATTGAACTGTGTAATTTTTTTATTATTTGTTTTAAATACCCACTCTCTAACTCCCTCAGCTAAAAATTTCCCCCATCCACTTTTTTCCGCAAAATTTTTTTCAATAACAAATTCTTGTTTAACATTACCAGCAAGTTTATTTCCATAATTCAACTCATCCTGTTTATTTTGGTCACTTAATACGCTTTCAGTATATTCGTTAAGTTTATCAATTAAATCTTGGGGCATTTTTACTTTAGCAATAGTTGGACCGAAAGGTCTTAGAATTTCTAGTTCATCATTAATAAAATTAGTCATTAAATTTTTGTAGGGTTAGGTTGATCTTTGTAAACTTTTTCAGGGTCAAATTTTTTTTCTTTCTCTTCAAACTTCATTTTGATTTCTCTTGCATTTTCAATTTTTCCTAGAGGTATGGATCTATAAAAACAAGATCTGTATCCTACATGACAACTTGAGCCATTTCCAATATCAACACTTAGCCAAACCGAGTCTTGGTCGTCATCAATTCTTATTTCTTTTACTTTTTGAATAAAACCGCTTGATTTTCCTTTATGCCAAACTTGCTTCCTTGATCTACTCCAATAGTGAGCTTCTTTTGTTTCGATTGTTTTTTTGAATGCCTCTACATTCATATAACCGAGCATTAAAATTTCTTTGGTATTTATACAAGTAGTCACGACTGGAATTAAACCATCGTTATCAAACTTAGGAGACAGCAAACTTCCTTCTTCAATCTCTGTGACACTTTCTCTTTTTTTAAACATATATTTCTCAATTATTTAGCATATTAAATAGTATAATAAATATTTTAAAAGACTTAATAAATAGGTATAAGTGCTTAATGAAAATAGTTAAAGATATTCAAAAGCAACAACCCATCTCAAAAATAAGTGACAAAGAGGCTGAAGAGGCCATAAAAACAATTTTGGAGTGGATGGGTGAAGATCCAAATAGAGAGGGTCTGTTAGAAACTCCAAAAAGGGTAGTAAAAGCATTTAAGGAATATTTTAAAGGGTATACTGAAGACCCAGGTTCTATTTTAGCAAAAACTTTTGGAGACGTAGAAGGTTATAGTGACATGGTCGTTCAAAAAAATATATCTATACAAAGCCATTGTGAACATCATATGGCTCCAATCATTGGCAAAGCTCACGTTGCCTACATTCCAAATCAAAGGGTGGTTGGTTTAAGTAAGATAGCTAGAGTTGTTGAAGTTTTTTCAAAGAGATTACAAACTCAAGAGAGGTTAACAGTGCAAATTGCTAAAACTTTAATGGAAAGTTTAGACGCAAAGGGAGTTGCGGTAACAATTGATTCAACCCACCATTGTATGACGATGAGGGGAATTAAAAAAGAACAGGCAACTACAGTTACAAATTTTTACTTAGGTCAGTTTAAAGACGACTTGAGCTATCAAAATAGATATTTGCGATTCATCGCGAAATAATATTTACTACATTAAATGTCTGATAATTTTAATGCGTTGGTTATAAACCAAGAAGGTGAAAAGTTTACAAGAGAAATAAAAAAAATTGACAAATCTTTTTTAAAACACGGAGATGTATTAGTAAAAGTAGATTATTCAACTTTGAATTTTAAAGATGCTTTAATACTTAAAAATGGTGCACGATTAGTAAAAGAATTTCCTCATATTCCAGGAATAGACTTTGCAGGAACAGTTGTTGAAAGTAAAAGTGATAAGTTCAAAGAAGGTGATGAAATTATTCAAACTGGATGGAGAGTAGGTGAAATATTTTATGGTGGCTATTCACAATATGCTCAAGTTGACTCAAACTTTTTAGTAAAAAGACCAAAAGAAATTACATCTCGCCAAGCAATGATGTTAGGAACAGCTGGTTTAACAGCGATCCAATGTGCATTTACGACTAAACAAACAAGAGAAATTTTATTATTAGGTGAAAAAGTAAATGATGTTATTGTTACAGGTGCATCAGGAGGAGTTGGAAGCATAGCAGTCATGATTTTGAGCAAACTTGGTTGCAATGTTACTGCCGCTACTACAAAACCTAATGAGGAATATTTAAAATCATTAGGTGCGAAAAATATTATAAAATCAACAGATTTAGACAAAGAAGCAAGGCCTTTAGATAAAGGTTTATACGACGGAGCAGTAGACACAGTCGGCGGAAATATTTTAGCTAATATACTATCTCATATTAAACCAAGTGGTATTGTTGCAGCCTGTGGAAATGCCGCAAGTATAAAATTAAATACTACAGTAATGCCATTTATTATTAGAGGTGTAAAACTTTGGGGAGTTGATTCTGTAAGCGTTTCAATAAAAAGAAGAAATTTTTTATGGGGTGAAATGCATAAATTAGTTGATTTTGACTTATTAGATAAATCAATAAAAGAAATAAACCTCGAACAACTTTTGGAAGAATATCCAAAGATGTTAGAAGGAAAAACTTCAGGAAGATATATTATAAATCTTAATAAATAATGGATTGGGATAAACTTAAAATTTTCCATGCAGTTGCGGAAGCTGGAAGTTTTACCAGCGCCACAGTCAATCTTAACCTAAGCCAATCTGCGATAAGCCGTCAAATTCAGTCCTTAGAGGATGATTTAAAAGTAAAATTGTTTGAAAGACACGCAAGAGGTCTGACACTAACAGAAAATGGCGAATATGTTTTTAAAACAGCTCATGAAGTAATAAGTAAGTTGAAGGAGGTAGAAACCTCACTTGGAGATAAAAAAAATAAACCATCGGGCAAACTTACAGTAACTACAGTTGTAAGTTTTGGTACAACATGGTTAACACCAAGAATACAAGAATTTATGCAGCTTAACCCTGAGATAGAAGTTGAATTAATTTTTGATGATAAAGAATTAGATTTAAGTACTAGACAAGCTGATATTGGTATTTTTATGCGTAGACCAAAGCAGTTGAATTATATTCAGAAAAAACTAATTGATATTAATTACCACATTTATGGTTCACCTAAATATCTTGAAAAAAATGGGTATCCTAAAAGTGTTAGTGACCTAAATAATCATAAATTTATTTCTTTTGGAAGAGGAGCTCCATCACCTGTATTTAATCCAGATTGGGCCCTTAAACTTGGTTTAAAAGATGGAGCAAAAAAAAGAAAAACAGTGATGAAAGTAAACAGTGTGTATGGTTTACTTTTAGCAGTTCAAAGTGGAGTAGGTTTAGCTGCTTTACCGGATTACATAACTATCAACCAACCAAACATTGTTAAGATACTGCCCAAAATTGAAGGCCCTATAACAGAAGCACACTTTGTGTACCCTCAATCTTTAAAAAATGTAGCTAGAGTTCAAGCTTTCAGAAACTTTCTATATAGTAAAATATCAGAGTGGAAATTCTAGAATACACGTAAAACGTGAAATTTTTAATGTCAGAGTGTCGCTATTGATTATCATTCTCATTGACAATAATTATCAATTGCATTATTAGCTACTTATGGGATTCGAATATACAGCATTTTTAAGCTCTTTCTTTATACTTCTTAGAGAAGGTTTTGAAGCTATGCTTATAGCAATGCTCGTTTTTATTTATTTAGATCGAGTAAAAGCAAGAGACAAAAGACCCGCAGTTTTTTGGGGATTAGCAGCAGGTGTTTTTGCATCAATTCTAGTTGCAATCGGATTTAAAAAAATTGCAGGTTTAACTCACGCTCACGAGGAACTTTTTGAAGGTGGGGTAATGTTGGTTGCGGCTTGTATGCTGACTTACGTTGCATTCTTTTGTCACCATGCAAAACAACAAATTGAGGGACAAGTTGATAAAGCAGTAGAAACTGGCAGTTCATTTGTCTTATCTTTTACGGTTTTTTTAGCAATATTAAGGGAAGGTTTTGAAATTGTTTTATTTTATGCAGCATTATTTGGTTCAGCTATATACAGCCCGGTTCCAGTTTTAACTGGTGCAGTGGTTGGAATAGTTTCTTTAATTGCTGTATATTTTGGATTAACAAAAATAACTAAACTTATTCCAATTGGATATTTTTTTAGAGCTTCAAGCATACTTTTAGCTATCCTTGCTATTTATTTTGCATACGAAGGTGTGCATGAGCTTAGTGAAGGAATTCAGCAATTAATCTAATCTAGATAATAAAAAAAATATTTTTATCAATTACATTTAAAATATTTTCTCTTAGTCAATTTATATATTAGCTTTCCAAAGATTTTAATTTTTTCTTCAGCTTTTCTGGTAGATTTTCGAACCATACCTTTTCTTGACCTGATACAGGTAGCACCTCTCCGTATTCAACCATTTGGGATGGTTCTAAATCAACAATATAAACCCAAACATTTGATTGATCTAATTTGGTTTCTTTCGCTAATAACTTTTTTAATTGATCAATAAGATCGTCTTTGACCTCTTTAGAACGTCCTGCTCTTATTTGGCCATTAAGATAAATTTGTTCATCCTTAATAACTTTGCCCCCCATAAAATGACTATTCTTTTTAGTTTCATTAAAAATGACTTGTGCAAAATATGTATTTGCTCCAGTAGTTTTGCTGTGAATTTTTGTTATACCCTCTGCGATTGATTTTTTTTTACTCTTACCTAATTCAAGGTTTGATGTAATGACTGTGTATGTTGGCATTATTTATTTTAACTAGTAAAATTTTATTTTTCAACTATAATTAATAAATGGGGTGTCTTTAAAGACTGAGATTATACCCATAGAACCTGTCCGGTAATTCAGAAAGGGAGAACAATGGATAAAACATATTTTTTAAGTCAAACTACATCACTTACATTAGTAATTGTTATAAGTTTAATATTTGT
>CACHYX010000007.1 GCA_902584225.1 uncultured Pelagibacteraceae bacterium | reverse complement strand
CTTTTATTTTACCTTTTTCTACAGACTCAAAAATAAAACTATTCTTATATAGTAGAAAGTTATTAATCAAATTTTCAATCTCAAACGAACTTTTGGATTTAATCTTATAGTATAAAACTTGATTTTTTTTTTGGTTATGTTTTTTTTTAAATTCTTTTAGACTTACATTTAATTTCATTTAAAATAGTTTCTTAATCTTTCGATTGTCCCTGAATAAATTTTTACATTATATTTTTTATTTAAGTATAAATCATAAGTAGAAAAAACATCACTCTTTAATTTTTCATGGGTTTTATTGTAATAAGTATCAAAATCTTTTTTTTTATTATCAATATTTTGTGTATTAATCTTATCTATTTTGGCTAAGTATATATTGCCTTTTTCATCAGAGGCTAATAGGAAACTTTTTTCAGGAAGTGAATAAATATACTCAATTGAATTGATTTCAAAAAAATTATTATCCTTAACGGAGTTTATCTGAATATTTTTAATTAAGGATTTATCACTACTAATATTTTCAAAATCAGCATCTGAAAATTTATTGGCACTTATTTTATCAAAAATTTTTTTGTTATAATCAAATTTTTCTTTCTCAACTAGCGACGTTAAAATAAAGTTTTTAAAATTTTTATCTGTTATTTCTGGAATTTTATTTTCAATATTCTTGATTTTAAATAGAAGAATATAGTCATTTTTATCCATAATCTGAATACCATTATCAAATCTATTGTCATAGACCTCTTTAAAAGGATCGTTATTATTATCAAGTGTGTAATTTGTTTTTCTTTCAACATTTATATTTTCATAATCATTCAAAAGATTTTTAAGATCTGAAAAATTGGAGATATTATTTTCAATTTTATCTACTTCTGAGAAAAATGTTTCGCTATATTCATTTGCACCAATTAAGTTTTTAGGTGTTATTTGCACATAATCAAAATCTATAAAATCTCGTTGTAAACTGACACTATTATTTTCAATATAATTTGCGATTTCTGACTCAGAAAATTGACTCTTTTTTTTATAAAAATTATCAAGATTAATAAATCTTAAATCAATTTTACTATTTTCATATTTATAATATTTTTTCATGATAAATTCTGGAGTGTTGATACCTCCATTTAAGAGGAAAAAAAGTTTTTTTTCTAATTCTCTATTTTTTAATCTTTTTTCAAAATCCGAGGGGTTAATATTATTTTGTATTAGAAACTTTTCATATTTAATTCTATCAAATTTGGATTTTTCATCTAAAAAATTTTTATTTTTCTTGATTATTCTTACTAATTGCTCATCTGAAATTGATATATCATAATAATCTATTTCTAATTCAATAAATTTTTTAGCTAGTAAATCACTTAATATTTCTTCTAAAATATTTTGATCTAAATTATTTCTTATCACCTCAGAACTAATACCCAAAGAACTTATATGATTAGTAAAATTTTTAGTTGAAATGTTATAATTGTCAATTTTAGCAATGTTATTTGTGTCCTTATTTTGAAAAACACTACCCATCCCAAAGAATACAAAAGGCAAGGCAACAACAAATACCACAATTGCCCCAAGTTTACTTTTCGAGAAATTTTTAAACTTATTTAACATTATATATGATTATTTATTGATCTATAAAGACAAATCTATAGATTAAAAAAGGAATTATGACAAACAAAATTATGTATTTCATTGCTAACTGGAAGATGTATGGAAATTTAAAATCGTTAAATACATTGGATAAAGTTATTAAATTTTCAAAATCTAAAGAAATTAAGAAAGGAAGATTAATTTATTGTCCCCCATATACTTTAATTTCTTCCTTTTTGAAAAAGTTTGAAAATTGTTTAATAGATATCGGAGGTCAAAATTGTCATGAGAATGAAGATTATGGCTCACACACAGGTTTTGTAAATTCAAAAATGCTTAAAAGCTCTGGTGCCAATTATGTAATTTTAGGTCATTCAGAAAACAGACAAAAAGGCGAAACTGACAAACTTATTAATCTCAAAATTAAAAGTGCTATTAAATCAAAATTAAAAGTTATTTTTTGTATTGGAGAAACTTTGGCTGAAAAAAAGAGAAAAAAAACAAAATCAATTTTATCAAAACAAATTAAACATGGTTTAAAAAAGATAAAAAAAAAGTCTTATATATTTGTTGCTTATGAGCCAGTTTGGTCAATTGGTACTGGAAAAATTCCTAAAATAGATGAACTTGAGCAAACAGTTGAATTCATAAAAAAAAAATTTAAGGGTAAATTACCAAAAATTTTATACGGTGGATCTGTTAATCCCGAAAATATAAGAAATTTAAAAAAAATAACTAACCTTGATGGTTTTTTAATCGGTGGAGCTTCACAAAACTCCAAAAAATTTATTGATATAGTAAAAAAAACGTATAATTAGTTCCCATGGAAAATATTTTGTTAACGATAAACATTGTCCTTGCTATTATTTTAGTAATTCTTGTTTTATTTCAAAAATCAGAGGGTGGCGCATTAGGAATTGGTGTATCACAAGAAAGTTACATGTTTTCCAAAACTGCAGGCAATTTTTTGACCAAAAGTACAGCTATTGTAGCAACATTATTTATAATTTGTAGTTTGGGCCTGACTATTTTATCGAATCAAAAATTAAGTCCTGAAAAATCATTAATTGATACAGTGGACGAAAATTCAGATAAAGACGCACCAAAAATACCTGATAGCAACAATTAATTCTTTTATTTTTACAAAAAAAAGCTTATAACATACTTCCATGGCGCGATATATTTTTGTCACTGGCGGCGTGGTATCATCTCTTGGAAAAGGTTTATCATCAGCATCATTAGCTTATCTACTTAAATCACAAGGCTTTAAAGTAAGAGTAAGGAAAATGGATCCTTATTTAAATGTTGATCCAGGAACAATGAGTCCATTTCAACATGGTGAGGTTTTTGTAACAGATGACGGAGCAGAAACTGATTTAGACTTAGGTCATTACGAAAGATTTACCGATATATCATCTACAAAAAATGATAACATTACAACTGGAAAAATTTATAGTGATATTATAACTAAAGAAAGGAAAGGTGATTACCTTGGTAAAACTGTTCAAGTAATTCCACATGTTACTAATAGAATTAAAGAGTTTATTAAAAGTGGAATTAAAAATGAAGATTTTGTTATCTGTGAAATTGGAGGAACAGTTGGCGATATTGAGAGTCTACCTTTTCTAGAGGCTATAAGACAATTTGCTAACGATATAGGTAAAGAAAAAACTTTATTTATACACTTAACATTAGTTCCATTTTTAAAATCTTCTGATGAAATTAAAACCAAACCAACACAACATTCTGTTAAAGAATTAAGAAGTATTGGAATTCAACCAGACATGGTTATTTGCAGATCACAACAATCTATACCTCTTGACCAAAGAAAAAAAATTTCATTATTCTGCAACATACCAATCAAAAGGGTTATAGAGACAGTAGATGTTAAGACAATTTATGAAGCACCAATAAGTTTCTTTAACGAGGGCTTAGATAAACAAGTCTTTGAGTATTTCAATATTAAGCCGAGAAAAAAGATCAATTTAAAACCGTGGAAAGATGTTACTAAAATTGTAACAAACAAAAATATTAGGACTGTGAATATTGCAATTGTTGGAAAATATGTGGATTTAAAAGATGCATATAAATCATTAGATGAAGCACTAGTTCACGGAGGTATTCATAATAACGTAAAAATTAATTTAATAAGAATAGAATCAGATTTATTGAAAGTCTCAGATGTTCAAAAAAAATTAAGTAATGTTTCTGGAATAATAATTCCTGGAGGTTTTGGAAAAAGAGGCACCGAAGGAAAGATAGCATGTATAAATTATGCAAGGACTAAAAAAATTCCTTTTTTAGGGATTTGTTTTGGCATGCAAATGGCAGTAATTGAATTTGCTAGAAATGTGCTAAAAATTAAAAATGCTGGTTCTAGTGAGTTTGATAAAAATTGCTACCCGGTAATTGGCCTTATTGAAGAATGGAATAAAAACGGTAGAAAAATTAAAGGAACTGTGAAAAATTTAGGTGGAACTATGCGATTAGGTCTTTATCCAGCTAAATTACAACACAATTCCTTAATAAAAGAAATTTACAAGTCTAGTCAAATTAAAGAAAGACATAGACATAGATATGAGGTTAATGTCAATTTGAGAAAAAAATTTGAAATACACGGATTAAATTTTTCAGGAATGTCCCCTGACAACAACTTACCTGAAATCGTTGAAATTAAAAATCATCCTTGGTTTATTGGAGTTCAATTTCACCCAGAATTTAAATCTAGACCTTTGCAACCTCATCCATTATTCTCATCATTTATTAAGGCTGCAAAAAATACATAATGAAAAATATTACAGTAAATTGTGATGGAGTAAAAATTTCAAATAAAGAAAAGATATGTTTAATTGCAGGACCTTGTCAACTTGAGAACGAGCAGCATGCTCTTGATATAGCAGGAAAAATATCAGAAATTTCTAAAAAATATAATATAGGTTTTATTTACAAAACATCTTTCGACAAAGCTAACAGAACTAGTCTTGAAAGTAAAAGAGGTGTTGGTTTAGAAAAATCTTTACCAATATTTGACAAAATTAAAAAACAAATAAATGTCCCAATTTTAACCGACATTCACAATGCAGAGCAATGTTCCGTTGTTGCAAATCATGTTGATGTACTTCAAATTCCAGCATTTTTATGCAGGCAAACTGATTTGTTAGTAGCTGCCGCCAAAACAAATAAGGTTATTAATGTTAAAAAAGGTCAATTTCTTGCTCCTTGGGATATGTCAAATGTAATAAAGAAAATATCAGATACAGGAAATAGCAATATCTTAATTACAGAGAGAGGAGCGAGTTTTGGTTATAACACATTAGTGTCTGATATGAGATCAATACCAATAATGGCACAAACAGGATATCCCATAGTTTTCGATGCAACCCACTCAGTCCAACAACCTGGAGGAATGGGTGATAAAAGTGGGGGTGAAAGAAAATTTGTTTCACACTTATCTAGGGCGGCAGTCGCTGTTGGGATAGCTGCTGTTTTTATTGAAACGCATCAAGATCCAGATAATGCTCCTTCTGATGGTCCAAATATGGTTCCATTGAATGAAATGGACAGTTTGGTAAATAAATTGCTTGAGATTGATAAACTAATTAAAAATTAAGTTATTATTTAATGTCAAAAATTACAAAAGTAGTTTCAAGGCAAATATTTGATAGTAGAGGCATACCAACAATCGAAACAGAAATATTTTGTGGAAAAGTTTCTTCAAAAGCTATCTGTCCATCTGGCGCGTCGACTGGTTCATATGAGGCCTTTGAAAAAAGAGACATCTCAAATAAGAGGTATTTAGGAAAAAGTGTTTTTTCTGCTGTGTCAAATGTTAATAAGATAATTTCAAAAAAAATTCTAAATAAAAATGTTCACAATCAAGAATTAATTGACTCAATTCTTATAAGATTAGATGGAACGAAGCAAAAAAATAAATTAGGTGCAAATGCAATTTTGTCTGTATCTATTGCGGTTAAAAAATTATCAGCAAAGTTGAAAAAGATACCATTGTATAAGAACTTTTTGATAAAAAAAAATTTTAAATTACCTTTTCCCCTTATGAACATCATCAATGGGGGTGCGCATGCCAATAACGGTTTAAAAATTCAAGAATTTATGATTAGACCAGATAAAGCAAAGACTTTTAGCGAGGCAATGAATATTTGTTTTTTAGTAATACAAAGCTTGAAAAAATTACTTATCAGTAAAAATTTATCAACATCTGTTGGAGATGAGGGTGGTTTTGCTCCAATGATTTCAAAAAATGAGGAGGCATTAAAACTAATCTCGAACGCTATAAAAAAGGCAGGTTTTGTTAACGGAAAAGATGTATCAATATGCTTAGATGTTGCTGCAAATGAACTTTTTAAAAATAATAAATATGCAATAGATTCAAAGAATTATATCTCATACAAAGATACAATATCATTCTACTCAAAAATAATTAAAAGATTTAAAATAAAATCTATTGAAGATCCATTCGCGGAAAACGATTGGAAATCATGGTCAGATTTATATAAAAAAGAAAAAAAAATTCAGATCGTAGGTGACGATCTTTATGTAACTAATCTTCAAAGATTAAAAAAGGGTTTTTTGTATCAATCATCGAATTCTATTTTAATTAAGTTAAATCAAATAGGCACAGTTTCTGAAACTTTGGATGTTATAAGATTTGCCCAAAATATAGGTTATACAACTATCATTTCTCATAGATCAGGCGACTCAGAAGATACGTTTATATCTGATTTAGCAGTTGGAACTAATTCAAATCAAATAAAAACTGGCTCATTATGTAGATCAGAAAGGGTTGCAAAATTTAATCAGTTGTTGAGAATAGAGGATGACCTTATAAAAAGCAATAATATGGCTAAATTGAAATGATAAATGCTATTAAAAAAAATATTATACTCACACTTCCAATAATACTAATTATTTATTTTTCTTTAAATTTACTTGGGGGTAATAGGGGTCTGTTTGCATATCTAGATAAGAAAGATCAATTTGAAATTCTTCTAGAGAAAAAAAGGATTTTAACTAATGAAATAACAAAGGTGAAAAAAATTAATAGTCTTATTGGTGAGAATTTAGATAAAGATTACCTTGAAATTTTAATAAGGGACAAATTTGTCGTTGGAAAAAAAGGTGAGAATACCTATATTATTGAAAATGAATAAAGTAAGACATCCAGAAAAACAAAAAAATCAAATTAATCCAATCAAAAAAAAACCAGCTTGGATTAAGTCAAAACTTTTAAACAGTAAAGAATTTTTTCTTACAAAAAGTATAGTCAACCAGCAAAAATTAGTTACTGTTTGTGAAGAAGCAAATTGTCCAAACATTACCGAATGTTGGAGCAAAAGACATGCAACTTTTATGATTATGGGGGACACTTGTACAAGGGCATGTGCATTTTGCGATGTTAAAACTGGAAGACCAGAAAAATTGGACCCTTTTGAACCAAAAAAAATAGCCTTGGCGGTTAAAAGATTAAATTTGCGTCATGTAGTAATTACCTCTGTTGATAGAGATGATCTCGAAGATGGTGGCTCAAATCATTTTTATGAAACTATCAAGTCTACAAGAGAAGCTAATCCAGAAACAACAATTGAAGTTTTAACTCCCGATTTTTTAAGAAAGGGAGAAGCCTACAAAAGAGTTTTGGAAGCAATGCCAGATGTTTTTAATCATAATATCGAAACTGTTCCAAGTTTATACTTAAAGGTAAGACCTGGATCTAGATATTTTTCATCTCTTGAACTATTAAAAAACGCTAAACAAATAAATCAGGAAACTTTTACCAAGTCTGGAATAATGGTTGGTATGGGTGAAACAAAGGACGAAATTTTACAAGTGATGGACGATTTAAGATCAGCTAATGTTGATTTCTTAACAATCGGACAGTATCTACAACCATCCGATAAGCATTTTCCACTTCAACGATACTATGATCCAGGTGAATTTAAAGACTTAGAAGTTATTGCTAAAGCTAAAGGTTTTCTATTAGTATCTTCATCTCCACTAACAAGATCATCTTATCATGCAGATGAGGATTTTGCTAAATTGAAAAAAAATAGAATAGCTTCTAATGCCAAAAGCATCGATAAAGAGAAACATTAATTGTTCCAAAAAAGATTTAATTGATCTTGTCCTTAATATTGAAGAATACCCAAAATTTATTCCTTATTGTTTAAATGCTCACATATATAAAGATGAGTCTGAGGGCAATTTTCAATATATCGAGGCTGATTTAACAATAGGCAAAGGTCCTTTTAAAGACACATACAAGAGTGATGTTAAATTTGATAAAAAGAAGAGTGTTATTTACGTAAAAAATATTGAAGGACCTTTGAAATATTTAGAAAATAAGTGGAAATTTGATCAAAAAGAGAATTTTACAGAGGTAACTTTTGATCTGGATTTTGAATTAAAAAATAAATTCTTAAATATTTTCATGAATAAATCATTTAAATACGGCCTTGATAAAATTGCTGACGCGTTTCAAAATAGGGCAGAGAAATTATTTAATAAAGTTTAATAAATTATCTACAACTGCTTTTGCACTTGCTTTTTGAATAGTTCTTCTTGACTTATTTGGAAATAAATACTTATAAACATTGTTTTTGCCTTTATAGTTTATTCCAATAAATACCAGCCCCACTGGCTTTAACTTAGATCCCCCTTTTGGTCCAGCTATTCCGGTAACAGAAACATTTACTTTACTTTTACTTATTTTTGTTAAATTTTTTAACATACTTAGGCAACATTCTTCACTTACGGCTCCAAATTTATTAATTATTTTTTTTGGAACTTTAAGAATTGAACTTTTTGAATCATTTGAATAAGTAACAACACTCAAATTAAATACCTTTGAAGCTCCATTTATAGAGGTTATAGATTGAGCAAGCAATCCACCAGTACAAGACTCAGCAAAACTAATCTTCAATTTTTTCTTTTTTAATTTTTGAATCAATTTTCTAAATTTGACCATAAAAAATTATACAAATATATAATACTATCAGCGTGAAAAAACCTGCTATAAGATCATCTAAAATAACACCAAAACCATTTTTCATGTTTTTATCCACATAATTAATCGGATAAGGCTTAAGAATATCAAAAAAACGAAAACCAACAAATGATAAAAAAACTATAATGAAAAAAAAAGTATTCGATACAGATCCTTCATAAAAAATTATATAAAAAAATAGAATTGGAATAGATTGACCTAAAAATTCATCAATTACAATTTCTTTTGCATCTATTTCTTCAAATTCATCTTTCAAATTGTTAATCATCCAAACAGAGTAAAAAAATAAAAAAAAATTTATAGATAATAACAAAAAATAATCTATTTTAATCACATAAAAAATATAATATAATGATGCTGTAACCAAAGATCCAAAAGTTCCTGGAAAATATTTTATCAAACCAACACCAAACATTGTAACTATAAGTTTTCCAATTTTTTTATTCATATTTAAAAACTGATGATATCACTTCACACGCAATAGCTTTTTCTTTTCCTATTACACCAAGTTTTTCCGCAGTTTTACCTTTAATATTGATTTGGCTTTCTTTTATTTTGCATAATTGAGATATAATTGAAATCATTTTTTTTTTATATTTACTAATTTTTGGAGTTTGAGTTATTATATTTATATCTAGATTATTAATAAAAAAATTATTCATTTCTATTTCTTTAATGACTTTATTTAACAAAATAGTTGATCTTATATTCTTAAATTTTATATCTCGATCTGAAAATTTTTGACCTATGTCACCTTTTCTGCATGCACCAAGAATTGAGTCAGTAATTGCGTGAAGAACAGGATCACCATCAGAATGTCCCAAGGTTCCAAATTTTGAATTTATTTTGAGACCCCCCAAGTATAATTTCTTATTTTTTACCAGTCTATGTACATCGAAACCGATACCAAAGTAATACTTTAAGTTTTCTTCGATATCATTCTTAGTTGTGATCTTAATATTTGTCTCCTCACCTTTTATCATTTTTACTCTATTTGAGTAATTGTCAAATAACGAAGCATCATCAGTAATTTTTGAACTTATTTTTTTTTGAAGATTAAATATTTTTTTAAAATTAAAGGCTTGGGGAGTTTGTGACAAAAAAATCTTATTTCGATCTAAATTTATAATTTTTTTATTTTTAATTGTTTTAATAGAACTGGTAGTTTTCAAAACTGGAATAACACAATCAAATTTTTTTAGATTTTTTAAAAGTTTATTAAGTAAAGTAATTGAAAAGTTTGGTCTAGCAGCATCATGTATCAACACATTTTTGGGCTTAAATTTGGACAAATATTTCAAAGATAATCTAGAAGAATCAGCTCTTGATTTTCCTCCTTCAATAAAGTGAACATCATTTTTATTCAATTTTTTTATGTATTTTTTGTGACCTTTATTGATCGCTATAACGATTTTTGAGAATTTTTTTGATAAAATTGCCTTATTTATAGAATGATTAATTAGTATATCACCCTTATATTTAATGTATGGTTTTGGAGTTTTGGAAATAAATCTATTACTTTTTCCAGCAGCTAATATTATAAAACAATTACTCATATATTATGATGAATTTTAAAGTACTACATTATTATGCTTAAATTTATAAGAAAAAATATTTTTATTATTTTAATATTTATAATTACACTTTTTATAGGTTTTTTAACGTTTTTAACTTTCATTGATAAGAGTTTTATTGAACTTACAGATAAGAATTTACAATATTTATTAGTTTCAAATATTTTATTATTATTAGTTTTTTTCTCTATGATTTTTATTGAGATTAAAAATTCTATCAAAAATGAGATTGCAATAGAGGGGTCAAGAGCAAATAGGAAATATATAACCTTCTTTTCTTTATTCACATTAATACCGTCTATTTTGATATCTGTTTTTTCTTTATTTTTATTTTCTTTTGCGCTCGAAAAATATTTTGATAAAAAAATTACTACTGCTGTAAGCAACTCTTATCAATTAGCTGTTAATTATGTTAGTACAGTTAGGAATAAAGTTGAGTCTGATATTGTTTTAGCGGCTTTTGATTTGAATAAAAACATTTCTATTTACAATGAAAACAAACAAAGGTTTGAAAATTATTTAAATTCACAAAAAATAGTAAGAAATATAGATGCAATTTTTCTAATTGATAATGCTGGTAAGTTGATAATGTCGACTGATAAAAACAAAATTCGATACATACCACCAACAACAGAACAATTAAAGATGGTACTAAACGATGAAAGACCATTGAAAATATTAAATGCGTATAAAAATACTTCAGCCGCATTAATGAGATTAGCAAATTTTGATAATACTTACATTTATATAATAAAATATTTAGACCCAAAAATTTCCCAATACTTAACTGAGTCAAGTGAAGCCTTAGATTTTTATTATACCGTTCAGGATAAAAGAACTGGGATTAAATTTTCATTTGCTATTATTTATATAATAATAGTTACCCTCCTTTTATTCTTGTCGATCTCTATAGCAATTAGATTTTCATCAAGATTCTTTTTATCTATAAATAACTTGATTTCAGCATCGACCAATATTGGAAAAGGAAATTTAGATTCAAAAGTTCCAGAAATTAAAACTGATAGTGAGCTAGAAGTTCTAAATAAAAATTTTAATCAGATGATTGATAGACTCAAGTATCAACAAAATAAACTAATAGCTAATGAAAGACATGAAGCATGGGAAAGTGTTGCAAGAAAAATAGCACACGAAATAAAAAATCCTCTCACTCCTATTCAACTCATAATTGACAATCTTAAAAAGAAATATTCTGAATTGTTTGATGAAAAGAATAAAGAGTCCTTTTTAGAAAAGATTAAAACAATCAATAAACAAGTCAAACTTATTGAAAAACTTGTAAATGAATTTTCAGATTTTGCAAGAATGCCTAAACCTGTTTTTAAGAAAAATGAGCTCAATAAAATTATCAAAGACTCAATTAATTTAATGAAAACTAATGACAAAGATATTGATATTAATTTTGTATATGAAAAAGTTTATTTTGTTAACAGTGATATTGAACAACTAAATAGAGTTTTTATAAACTTATTTAAAAATTCAATTGAAAGTCTAAAGGAAAAAAGTGAAAAAGTGGGTAATTTTCAAATGAAAATCAATGTGGAAATTCAATTAATAAATGACTATATAAATATCATAGTACAAGATAATGGAACAGGTTTTACAAATAATGATCCTAAAATATTTTCAAAACCTTATTTTACTACCAAAAAAGAGGGTAGTGGTTTAGGTTTATCTATAGTAGAAAAAATTTTGAACGACCATAATGGATTTATTGAATTTATTCCACAAAAAGAAGGAGCTAGAATAAAAATTTTGTTACCTAAATATGTCGACTGAAATTTTAATAATTGATGACAATCCAGATATTAGAAATATTCTTAAGGATTTAATTTCTGATGCAGGATATGAAACTAGAGTTGCAGCAAATTATAATCAGGCGTTAAATGAAATCGATAAAAAATTACCTGACGTTGCGATTATAGATGTAAAACTAGACAAAGGCGATAATGACGGAATCAAACTTTTAAGCCATATTAAAAATAAAAATAAGGATATTCCAGTTATAATTATTTCAGGTCATGCAAACATCGAGATGGCTATTAAGTCACTTAAGTCTGGAGCTTTTGAATTTTTAGAAAAACCTTTTGATGAGGAAAGATTAATGAATTTTGTTAAAAGAGCTGTAGAAAACTTTAAATTAAAAAGTGAAAATAAAGTCCTTGAAACTAAATTATTTCATTCGTTTGATCTAATTGGTAATAGTCAAAATATTGAAAAAATTAGGGAACAAATCGAAAAACTCTCAAACTCAGAGAGTAGAATTTTTATATATGGACCAACAGGTTCCGGTAAAGAGTTAATTGCTAGAAAAATCCACAAACTTTCTAAAAGAAAAAAGGGTCCATTTATAATTTTAAACGGTGCGTTATTAGACGTAAAAAAATACGAGCTAGAACTTTTTGGAGAAGAAAAGGAAAACGGTTCAATTACTTATGGCTCATTAGAAAAAGCTTCTGGGGGAACTCTTTTAATAGATGAAATTTCCGAAATACCTCTAGAAACTCAATCAAAAATATTACGAGTTTTAATTGATCAAAAATTTAGAAGGATTAATTCTAATCATGATATCAAAGTTAATGTTAGAATTATTTGTACCTCTAGTAAAAATATTAACAATGAAACCCAACTTGGAAATTTTAGGGAAGATCTATTTCATCGATTAAATGTTTTCCAAATAAATATCGAACCATTAAGCAATAGAGTAAGCGATATACCTCTTTTAGTTGATTATTTTTCTAAAACCATTTCAAAAGCTTATAATCTTAAAGATCTAAATATTGATAAAGAAGATTCTTACCTTATTAATCATTTTTGGCCAGGTAATGTAAGAGAGTTAAGAAATTTAATAGAAAGAATTGCTATTTTATCTAATAATGATCAAAACAAAATTAAGACAATTATTAAAGAGTCTATAAAACAAGATGGTACAGAAACATTTAAAGGAAACAATCTATCTGTACCGTTGAAGGAAGCGAGAGAAAACTTTGAAAAAGAATATTTGACCACTCAATTAAAAAAATTTGGTGGAAATATCTCAAAAACAGCAAAATTTGTAGGAATGGAAAGATCTGCTCTTCATAGAAAACTTAAAGGTTTAGGCGTTAGGGACTTAAATTAATGAATATAATAATTTGTGGGGCAGGTAGAGTAGGATATACGATTGCAAAGATTCTTAGTGAACAAGAACACTCAATTACAGTTATAGATCAATCTAGTGAAGATATTCAAAAAATTAATGATGATTTAGATGTAAAATCTATAGTAGGAAAAGCTACATATCCATCTGTACTTGAAAAAGCAAATGCAGAAGATGCTGACATGATTATTGCTGTTACAAGAAATGATGAGATTAACATGTTGATTTGTCAAATTGCCTTTTCTATTTTTAAAATTGGAAAAAAAATTGCAAGAATTAGGTCTCAAGATTACTTAAATCCTAAATTTTCTTTAGTTTATAATAAAGAAAATCTTCCTATTGATGTAATAATTTCCCCAGAGGTAGAAATTGCTAAATCTATCCAAAGAAAGTTGGAGGCACCAGGAGCGATTGATAACGTACCATTTGCCGATAATAAGATACGTTTGCTTGAAATTGATGTAAATGAAAAATGCCCATTAATTAACATTGAGTTGAATAAAATAACAAAAAAATTTCCAAAACTAGAGGCTAATATTCTTGGTGTAGTACGTGAAGAGAAATTTAAAATTTTAAAAAAAAATGATGTTTTAAAAATGAATGACAAGGCTTATGTAATAATCAACTCATCACAAATGCAATTAACACTAGATGCATTTGGACATAATGAAAAAATTTCTAATAAGTTTTTAATTATTGGTGGTGGAAATATAGGTTTCAATTTAGCAAAAAATCTTGAAAGTTCTCGTGATTCAGCAAGGATAAAGATAATTGAAAAAAGTAAAGATAGAGCAGAATACATAGCTAATGAACTTAATAATTCATTAGTAATTAATGGTAATGGACTTGAAGAAGATGTTTTAAAGGAAGCAAATATAGATGAGTCCGAAACTGTTTTAGCTTTAACGAATGATGATGAAGATAATTTGATGGTTAGTGTTTTAGTAGAAAAATTTTCTAAAGATAAAAGGACAATGGCATTAATAAATAAACCAAATTATTCAATCCTACAATCTTCATTAAAAATAGATGACTTAATTGACCCAAGAATGAATACAGTTTCAAGTATTCTTAAACATGTTCATAAAGGAACAATTGAAACAGCCTATAGTATTTCAAACGGCGATTATGAAGTAATTGAAGCAGAAATAATTGCAACTTCAGAATTAATTGACAAAGAGTTAAAAAATTCAAATCTACCAGAGAATATTAGAATAGGTGCTATATTAAGAAAAAATGATATAATAATTCCATCTTCTAAATTCATTTTTAGAAAAAAAGATATAGTTGTTTTTTTAGCGAAAAGAGATCAGTTACCTGTTGTAGAGAATTTATTTAGAATAAGCTCTATTTAGATGTTAAATTTTTCACAGCTTTATCTTGGTATATTTTCCTTATTTATATCTTTCTTATCTTTCTTAAATATTATTTATTGTTACTATTTTGATTTATTTTTAGATATTGGCAGTTTTTTCTTCTTATTTTTGATTACTCTTTTTTTTGGTTCTTTAATATTTTTTAAAAGAAAAAATTTAAAAAAAACTTCTATATTTGAAAAAATCTTAACCGTTATTTCTGGTTATTTGTTAATACCAATATTATTAGCGATACCTTATTATTTGATATTAAATAATTTGAGTTTATTTAATGCATATTTTGAGTCAGTTTCTGGTTTTACTTCCACAGGTTTTACAGTATTTGAAAATATAAAACATTTAAACCAAAGTTTAATCTTGTGGAGATCTTCAACACAGTGGATTGGTGGATTATATTTTTTGATTTCATTAATTTTGCTAATAGATATTTTCGATACGAATTTAAAAAAATCTCTTACAAATTTCATTTCATTTAGCAGTAGCGAAACTTTAAAACAATCTTTTAAAATCAGTTTTATTTATCTTATATTAACGGTGGTGATATTTATTTTACTATCATTGTCTGGGGTCAGGATATTTGACTCGTTTAATCTATCGTTAACACTAATTTCATCAGGTGGTTTTTTACCAGACAATAATCTCAGCTTGATCATTGATGGAAAATTTCAACAAATATTTCTTTCAATATCAATGCTTTTATCTTTTTTCAGTCTTTTTTTATTCTATAATTTGGTTTTTTTTAAAAAAAAGAACATTAATTTTTTATTTGAGGATCTTTATCTTTTATTTTACCTTTTGTTTTTAGTCGCACTTTTTTTCGTTTTTTTTAACATTAACAATAATTTTTCATTACTTTTTTTATCAATTTGTAGCTCTATATCTAACATCGGATTTTCTTTAAATGTGCCTCAAAATCTATCTTTTATTTTCTTAATCTTAATAATAATAGGTGGATCTTTTTTTTCCACTAGTTCTGGTCTAAGATTTTCAAAAATTTTTTTGCTTTTTAAGTTTTCTATGAATGAACTCGTATCTCATGCAAAGCCAAAAAATGTCTATTCTAATAGGCTTCCTTTTTTCAATATTAATTTAGAGACTGAGGATTTTTATAAGTATTTTTTGTCTGTTGTAATATTTGTTATTTCATTAAGCATTTTGTCTTTATTTCTAACGATTTCAGGAATAAGTAGCGAAATATCTTTTAAATTATCAATTTTAACTCTAATGAATACTGTTAATTCCTCTTTGACCAATTTAGAAAATTTCAATTTTTATGAATTAAGTGTTTTTTCAAAGTTTTCTTTAATTCTTTTTATGATGATCGGAAGAGTTGAATTATTATCTATTTTAATTATCTTGAAAAAATTCTTTTTTAAAAGTTAATTTAGTATTATATATTAACTACTTTGCGCCCTTAGCTCAGCTGGATAGAGCAACGGTTTTCTAAACCGTGGGTCGGAGGTTCGAATCCTTCAGGGCGCGCCAATATTCTACCTGTGGTTGATAATAGATTACATTAAGTTAATTAATTAAGTCAAATTGCACACCAAAGACAGTTGATCAATTTTTGTTTAAGTGCTTAAATTAATTAATTCAAAAATAATTTTGAATTAATTTGTTAACAAATAAATAACTAAGAGGAAATATATGTTTAAACATTTAAAACAATTGACTTCTTTATTTGCTATGATTGCTGTTCTGTTTGCATTTACAACAGAAGCAATGGCTAAAAAGTCAAAAACTCTAAAAAACACTCAAAAGAAGGGTTTTGTTAGATGTGGTGTTTCTCAAGGTCTTCCTGGATTCTCAAATGCTGATGCATCTGGAAATTGGACAGGTATCGACGTTGATGTATGTAGAGCAGTAGCAGCTGCTGTACTAGGTGATGCTAACAAAGTTAAGTTCACTCCACTAAGTGCTAAAGAAAGATTTACTGCACTTACTTCAGGTGAAATTGATGTATTAGCAAGAAATACTACTTGGACACTTTCTAGAGATGCTGACATTGGTCTTACTTTCGTAGGTGTAAATTTTTACGATGGTCAAGGTTTCATGGTAAGAAAAAGCTCAGGAATCACGTCAGTAGATCAGTTTAAAAATGGTATCTCAGCTTGTACAAACATTGGTACAACAACTGAGCTAAATATGAGAGACTTCTTTAATTCAAGAGGAATTTCTTATGAGCCAGTAGCATTCGAAAAAGCAGACGAAGTCGTAGCTGCTTACGATGCAGGTAGATGTGATACTTACACAACTGATAAATCAGGATTAGCTGCTCAAAGAACTAAAATGAAGAATCCAGATGAACACATTGTTCTTCCAGAAACTATTTCTAAAGAGCCTTTAGGACCAGTTGTAAGACAAGGTGATGCTGTTTGGGAAGATATCGTAAGATGGTCATTAAATACTATGATCGAAGCAGAAGAATACGGTATTACTTCATCAAATGCTGACTCAATGAAAACTTCTGATAACCCACAAATCAAAAGACTTGTAGGTGCAGAAGGTGAAATGGGTGCTGCTTTTGGTTTAGATAACGAGTGGAACTTAAGAATTATCAAGCAAGTTGGTAACTACGGTGAAAGCTACAAGAGAAATATAGCTGACACAGGTATTTTACCAGATAGAGGTCCAAATCAATTATGGACAAAAGGCGGAATTTTATACGTTCCACCAGCAAGATAATTCATCTTAAAATACTTAAAAAGGGCTAGATTTATCTAGCCCTTTTTTTTATTATACGGTCAAATGAATAATAAAATTAAAAGAATTCTTCCCCAACTTTTAACCATCCTATTCGTAGTTTTTGTTTTTGGTTTTTTTACAATTAATGCACAAGTCAATATGGATAATAGAGGTATTGATTTTGGCTTTGATTTTTTATCACAAGAGGCTTCATTCGATATGCAATTCACTTTGCTTGATTACGATGGTCAAGACTCTTACCTTTGGGCTTATGTCGTAGCTTTATTAAACACACTTCTAGTATCTTTTTTAGGAATAATATTTTGTACAATTTTAGGTGTTGTAATTGGTATTGCTAGATTATCACAAAATTTTTTAATTAAAAATTCGGCGGCTTGGTATGTTGAGTTTTTTAGGAATATTCCCTTACTATTACAAATCTTCTTTTGGTATTATGCAGCATTAAGAGCACTACCTTTACCTGAAAATGCTCAGCCTTGGTTCGGTGTCACTTATATGACTATTAAAGGTTATTACATTCCCTCAATGATTTGGGAAAATTTAAATGTATTCATGTCATGTTTGATAGCTGCAATAGTAGCTATTATTTTTATTAGAGTTTATGCGAAAAAAATTCAAGAAAGAGAGGGTAAACAACTACCTGTTTTATATATATCGCTAGCTTTAATTACTATTTTGCCATTATTATCATTCTTAATTGGAGGAGTAACTCTTGATTTTGAAATGCCAAAATTAAAACAATTAGCTACAACTTCGTTTATTTTTGAAGGTGGAGTTGCACTACCACCTGAGTTAATAGCGTTAGTTTTAGCACTTTCTCTTTACACATCAACTTTTGTGGCTGAATGTGTGCGAGCTGGAATTCAAGGAATAAGCAAAGGTCAAAAAGAGGCCGCAGCTTCGGTTGGTCTTACACCTAATCAAATTTTGAAATTAGTAATTATGCCACAAGCACTAAGAATTATTATACCACCAACAACAAATCAATATTTAAATTTAACCAAAAATTCATCTTTAGCTGCTGCAATAGCATATCCAGATTTAGTTTTAGTTTTTGCAGGAACGGCTTTGATGCAAACAGGTAAAGCAATTGAGATTGTTGGTATTACGATGTTAACTTATTTATCGATTAGTTTAGCAATCGCTGCACTAATGAATTGGTACAACAAACGAATAGAAATTAAGGAAAAATAAAAATGAATTTAAGTCTAAATAGAATTAAAAGCCAAAACCAAATGACTAATATTTACATTGGAAGCGCATTATTAATCTTAAGTATTCTTGATGTATTTTTAAATTCTTTTTTTAGAATTAATATAAGTGGTTCTTTACCAGGAAATTTGAGTATTTTTTTCCCTCTAATTCTCGGTTTTTTAGGTTTGTCTTATTTAAGAACAGAATACAGTGGATATAAATTTTTGGACTCTCTTAATAAGAATATTAATACAACTAACTTCAATGCATTTCTTACACTATTTATAACTTTCGCTATTTTAAAAGCTTTTCCTCCAGCGTTAAGTTGGATGGTATTAGATGCTAATATATCTGGTGATACTAAAGAGGCATGTACAGGCACAGGCGCTTGTTGGACATACATAAAAGTTTGGTTCAAGAGATTTATGTACGGAATGTACCCTAATGAACTTCATTGGAGAATTAATTCTGCATTTTTATTAGTTATAGGACTTGGTTTCGTTGGTTACTTTTTTAAAGAAAATTTAAAAAAATACTTAGCTTTATATTATGTAGTGATCTATCCAATAATTGCTTTCTTAATAATCTATTATTTGATTTCAGGAGGAGCATTTGGTTTAGTTTGGGTAGAAACTGGAGCTTGGGGCGGTTTATCTTTAACGTTTATTGTTTCATTTTTTTGTTTAATTTTCTGTTTTCCGCTTGGAATGATCTTGGCATTAGGAAGAAGATCTAATCTACCAGCAATAAGATATATTTCAGTTGGTTACATTGAATTTTGGAGAGGAGTTCCATTAATAACAGTATTATTTATGTCATCAGTAATGTTTCCAATGTTTTTACCTCAAGATTTCTTCATGGATAAATTAGTTAGAGTAATTATAGCTATAACTTTGTTTGAAGCAGCATATTGTGCCGAGGTTATTAGAGGTGGATTACAAGCTTTACCAAGAGGTCAATACGATGCAGCGAAATCTTTAGGAATGGGATATTGGAAAATGCATATTTTTGTAATATTACCACAGGCTTTGAAATTAGTTATTCCCGGAATTGCAAACACATTTTTAGCGTTGGTAAAAGATACACCGTTAATATTTGTAGTTGGCTTAGCTGAAATTGCGGGAATGCTTGCCTTAGCTAAAACAAATCCAAAATGGCTTGGTTTTGCTATGGAAGGATATATTTTTGCAGCAATAATTTTCTGGATAATTTGCTATGCAATGAGCAAATATAGTTATAACCTTGAAGAAAAATATAAAACTGAGAGATAATGTCTAGTTCTATAATAAATATTGAAAACGTTAATAAATGGTTTGGTGATTTCCAAGTTTTAAAAGATATTAACTTAGAAGTGCAACCAAAACAAAAGATTGTAGTCTGCGGTCCATCAGGCTCTGGTAAATCAACTTTAATAAGATGTATCAATAGATTAGAAGAGCACCAAGAAGGTAAAATTATTGTTGATGGAACAGAACTTAGTGAAAATACAAAAAATATTGAGCAAATTAGAGCTGAAGTTGGTATGGTTTTCCAACAATTTAATTTATTTCCGCACTTATCTATTTTAGATAACTGCACTTTAGCACCTATTTGGGTAAAAAAGATGCCAAAAAAGCAAGCAGAAGAACTTGCAATGCAACAATTAGAACAAGTTCAAATAGCTGACCAAGCTCACAAGTTTCCAGGTCAATTATCAGGTGGTCAACAACAAAGATCAGCTATAGCTAGAGCTTTATGCATGCAGCCTAAGATAATGTTATTTGATGAACCAACCTCTGCGCTTGATCCTGAGATGATTAAAGAGGTTTTAGATGCAATGGTAAACCTTGCTAAAGGCGGTATGACTATGATTGTTGTAACTCATGAAATGGGATTTGCAAAAGAGGTAGCAGATGAGGTTATTTTTATGGACGAAGGTATGATAGTTGAAAAAAATACTACGAAAGAATTTTTCGCTAACCCAAAAAGTGACAGAACAAAACTTTTCTTAAGTCAAATATTATAAAATTTGCATGTCAGACATGCGAAAAATGTCGTATTTTCGTACATTTCTTAAAAGCAATTTAGAGCTTTTCTAATATTGTCAAGCCTCAAAATCACTCAAAAAAAATTTTTTTTCCGCTTGCATAAACCCTTAGGATAGAGTTCAATCTTGGTTTTTAAGAGGGGTCTTAATGGAAGATAATTTTAATAAACATTTAGGTAACAAACTTAAGTTAAGAAGACTGGCACTAGGTCTTACACAAACAAAAGTAGCAAAAGCAATCAACGTAACATTCCAACAAATTCAAAAATATGAAAAAGGCACAAATGGAGTAAGTTCTATAAGATTACTTCAATTGTCGAACTATTTAAAAGTTCCAATAAATTATTTTTTTGAAGATTTTTCAGAATACCTAATAAACGCTGATAAAATTAAAGAAGGTCACATGAACGTGAACTATAATTTTTTAGTTAAGGTATATTCTGAACTAACGAACGATCAAAAAATAAAATTTAGCAAAAATTTACAATCACTTAACGTTGGAATTCAAAAGACTGGTTAATTTGGCTCCTCGGGCAGGACTCGAACCTGCGACCAATTGATTAACAGTCAACTGCTCTACCAACTGAGCTACCGAGGAATGTAAAAATCAAAACTTACTTTTTTTTTACTTGAAAACAACTCTTTTTTTTGGAGGTAACGCCCGGAATCGAACCGGGATACAAGGATTTGCAATCCTCTGCGTAACCATTCCGCCACGTTACCGATAAATCTGATTATAGAACAATTTATAAGATGTTTATATATGAAATATTCTATCAAATTCAATCAGAATTTGTTTATTGTTAAATACGTTTATTGAATTATAAACTATAAACACCAATGAGTTCAGAAAAATATACACATTCTAAAGTAGAAAATAAGATTTACTCTTATTGGGAAAAAAAAGGTCTCTTTAAACCCAAAAAAAATAAAAAAAAGTATTCTATTGTAATTCCACCTCCAAATGTCACTGGAAGTCTTCATATGGGTCATGCATTAAACAATACAATTCAGGATTTACTCATAAGATTTCATAGGATGAACAACTTTGAAACCTTATGGCAACCAGGGACAGATCATGCTGGAATTGCAACGCAAGCTTTAGTCGAAAGAAAACTTGAAAGTGAAAATATTGATAAACAATCAATTGGTAGAGAGGCTTTTGTTAAAAAAGTCTGGGATTGGAAAAAGGAGTATGGCGATATCATCATCAATCAGCTTAAAAAACTAGGATGTTCATGTGATTGGTCAAGGAATGCCTTCACGATGGATAAAAATTTGTCTGCATCTGTTATTAAAGTTTTCATAGATCTCTATAACAAAGGTCTTATTTATAAATCTAAAAAATTAGTTAACTGGGATACTGTTTTAAAAACGGCTATATCTGATCTTGAGGTCGATCAAAGAGAAGTAAATTCAAAACTTTATTATATCAATTATCAAATTGAAAATAGTTCAGAATTTATAACTATTGCAACAACAAGACCAGAAACAATGCTAGGAGACACTGCAGTTGCTGTTAATCCTAAAGATGAAAGATATACAAATTTAGTAGGTAAAAATGTAGTTTTACCAATAATAGGGAGAAAAATAAAAATTATCCAAGATGATTATGCTGATCCAGAGCAAGGTTCTGGTGCAGTTAAAATTACCCCTGCACATGATTTTAATGACTATGATGTAGGTAAAAGGAATAAATTAGAAATAATAAATATATTCACAGAGGACGGGAAGATTAACGAAAATGCACCTAGTGATTATGTAGGTTTAGATCGGTTCGAAGCAAGAAAAAAAATCTTAAATGACCTTGCTGACAAACTTGTTAAAGAAGAAAATATTAAGAATAAAGTTCCTTACGGTGATAGATCTAACTCTATAATTGAACCATATCTTACAGAGCAATGGTTTGCAGATGCAAAAAAATTATCAGTAAAAGCAAAGAAGATTGTAAAGAATAAAAAAACAAAATTTTTTCCCCCTAATTGGTCCAAGACTTATTTCCAATGGATGAATAATATTGAACCTTGGTGTATATCAAGACAACTTTGGTGGGGGCATCAAATACCAGCTTGGTATGGACCCGATAAAAAAATCTTTGTAGCATCAAATTATAGTGAAGCAAAAAAACTAGCCAAAAAAAAATATAAGAAAGATGTAGAATTAGTAAGAGATGAAGATGTTTTAGACACATGGTTTTCATCAGGGTTATGGGCTTTTGCAACCCTAGGATGGCCTAAAAAAAATGAATATTTAAAAAAGTTTTATCCAACATCAGTTTTGGTAACTGGTTTTGATATTATTTTTTTTTGGGTAGCTAGAATGATGATGTTTGGAATGGAGTTTTTAAATAAACAACCGTTTAAAGAAATTTACGTTCATGCATTGGTAAGAGATGAAAAAGGACAAAAAATGTCTAAGTCAAAAGGTAACGTAATTGATCCTTTAATATTAATAGATAAATATAGTGCAGATGCATTAAGATTTACTTTGCTATCAATGGCATCACCTGGAAGAGATGTAAAATTGTCTGAAGATAGAGTTAAAGGTTATAGAAATTTTCTTAATAAACTGTGGAATGCAAACAACTTTCTATCCATGAATAAGTGTGATTTTTCAAAGTCTAAAAAGGAGCCAAAAGTAAAATTAAATATAAATAAATGGATTATTTCAGAGTTAAATATGGTAAGTAAGCTTATTGAAAAGAATATTAATGACTATAGATTTGATGAAGCAGCAAGAAACATTTATCAATTTGTTTGGCACTCATACTGTGATTGGTACGTAGAACTATCTAAAACTATATTAAATTCGAAAGAAAAGTCGTCAATTTCAGAGGTGAAACAGACTTTAAGTTATGTTTTTAAACAAATTTTAATTCTTTTACATCCATTTATTCCATTTATTACAGAGGAATTGTGGTTAAAAAATAAGCTAGATAAACCAAAAAATTATCTAATGTTTGCTAATTGGTCGAATAAAAAAGTAAATAAAGATAAACAAATTAAGGAAGTAGAGAATATGATTAATTTAATTAGCCAACTTAGAGCATTTAAAAATGAATTAAATGTAAGCCCGGGATCTTTTGTGGATATGTCTATTTCGACCCTATCTAAAAATGATCAGTCGTTTATCAAAAAAAATCAAACTGTTTTAAAAAAACTTGGTAGGATAAATAGCTTTCTAGATACTGATAAAGATAACGCATCAGCAAACTTAGTTATCAAAGGGGATATTTTTAAGATATATTTTGATCAATCAATAGATCTCTCTTTAATCAAAGAAAACCTTCTAAAAAGGCAGCAAAAATACCAAAGTGAATTAGATGGTATATCGAAAAGACTTTCTAACAAAAATTTTGTAGAAAGAGCGCCAAAAAATATTGTTGATCAGGAAAAAAATAACTATAGTAATTTAAAAAAAGATATTGATAAAATATCAATCACTATAAAAGGTTTATAATGAAGAAATTTAATAAGAAGAAATTACCTAGTAGGCATACATCTTTAGGACCCGATAAGGCTCCTCAAAGATCTTTTTATTACGCAATGGATTTGACTGAAAAAGATGTAGCAAAACCTTTTGTAGGTGTTGTTTCAACATGGAACGAGGCAGCTCCTTGTAATATTGCTTTAATGAGACAGGCTCAATCAGTTAAAAAAGGAGTTCATCAAGCAGGTGGTACACCAAGAGAATTTTGCACAATTACAGTTACAGATGGAATAGCAATGGGTCATGAAGGAATGAAATCTTCATTGATTTCACGAGATGTAATTGCAGACTCAACAGAATTAACTGTTAGAGGACATTGTTATGACGCTTTAGTTGGCGTTGCAGGATGTGATAAATCTTTACCAGGCTTAATGATGGCAATGGTAAGATTAAATGTACCAAGTGTTTTTATTTATGGTGGTTCAATATTACCGGGCAGATTTAATGGAAAAGATGTAACAGTTGTTGATGTATTTGAAGGAGTTGGAAAATTTTCTTCAGGAAAAATGTCAGCACATGCATTAAGAAAACTTGAACTAAAAGCTTGTCCAAGTGCTGGAGCTTGTGGAGGACAATTTACAGCAAATACTATGGCATGTGTATCTGAGGCAATAGGATTAGCATTACCATATTCAGCTGGAACACCAGCGCCATACACACAAAGAGACTCTTATGCTTTAAAAAGTGGTAAGGCAGTAATGAATTTATTGGCAAAAAATATCAGACCAAGAGACATTGTTACAAAAAAATCTTTAGAAAACGCCGCAACAATTGTTGCTGCAACAGGCGGATCAACTAATGCTGCTTTACATTTACCAGCACTTGCAAATGAAGCGGGAATTAAATTTGATTTAATGGATGTTGCAAGAATATTTAAGAAAACACCTTATCTTGCAGATTTAAAACCTGGTGGAAAATATGTTGCAAAAGATATGTGGAAAGCAGGTGGAGTTCCAATGCTTTTAAAAACTTTATTAGATGGTGGTTACATACATGGAGATTGTATGACAGTTACAGGTAAAACAATGAGACAAAATTTAAAAAACGTTAAGTTTAATAAAAATCAAAAAGTTATGAGAACACATAACCAACCACTGTCTCCTGATGGAGGTGTTGTTGGTTTAAAAGGAAATTTAGCACCCGATGGAGCAATTGTTAAAGTTGCTGGGTTAAAAAAATTACAATTCACAGGTAAAGCAAGATGCTTTGATACAGAAGAAGCTGCTTATAAAGCTGTAAAAAATAAAAAATATAAAGACGGTGACATTATAATTATAAGATACGAAGGGCCAAAAGGTGGACCAGGCATGCGAGAAATGCTTCAAACAACTGGAGCAATTTACGGACAAGGTAAAGGTGAAAAAGTTGCACTTATAACTGATGGAAGATTTTCAGGTGCAACGAGAGGATTTTGTATAGGTCATGTAGGACCTGAAGCATCAGTTGGAGGACCAATAGCTTTACTTAAGAATGGAGACATCATAGATTTAGATGCTAAGAAGGGTACAATTAATGTTCGTTTATCTAGAAAAGAATTAGCGAAAAGAAGAAAGAAATGGAAACCAAAGAAAATTAATTTTGGTAATGGAACACTTTGGAAGTATGCACAAACAGTTGGTCCAGCTTATCTAGGTGCCCCTACGCACCCTGGAGCAAAAGAAGAGGTTAGAACATACGCCGATATTTAATGAAAATTAGACCAGTTATTCTATGCGGAGGAGCAGGTACTAGACTGTGGCCTAAAAAATCTAAACATCAAGCAAAACAGTTCATAGATTTTGGTGGTTGGACTTTAATTAACAAAACTTTTGAAAGAGTTAAAAGTAAAGTTTTCGACTATCCAATTATAAGCACTAATTCAAAATACATTAAAGATGTAAAAAAGGCCTTAAAGAAAAGTAAAATCAAAAAATATAAGATTATTTTAGAGCCAGCGAAAAAGAATACTGCTCCAGCAATTTTAGCATCAGCATTGATTAAAGATGTGCCGTATAATCAGCCTTTAATGTATTTTGCTGCGGATCATCTAATTGAAAAACCAAATAAACTAATCACAGCTATTAATAAAAATAAGTCAAATTTAGACGAAAAAAACGTATTTATTTTTGGAATAAAACCCACAAGCCCTTCTAGTGAGTATGGATATTTCATTACCAAGAAAAAAAAGAACATTAATAAAGTCACTAGATTTATTGAAAAACCAAAAGTATCTAAGGCAAAGCAAGTAATTAAACAAAAGGGATATTGGAATTCTGGGATGTTTTTTTTGAGAAAAGACTCAATTATTAATAATTTTAAGAAATATCAGCCTAATATTTTTCGTAACTGCAACAAAGCTGTAATAAAAGCTAAATATAAAAGCAATGTGTATTATTTAAACAAACAATCATTTTCTAAGGCTACAGCAAAATCGTTTGATTACGCGATACTAGAGAAAACTAAAAATATCAATGCGATCAAACTTGATATTCCATGGTCAGATTTAGGGAGTTGGAAAGAAATCTGCAAAATGTACGGAAAGATTAAAAACAGATATTTTAAAAAGAAAAACGTATTTTATAGACCATGGGGCAGCTACACAAACTTATTTAAAGGCAAAGAATTCTTAATTAAAGAATTGTATGTGAAATCTAAAGGTATTTTAAGTCTTCAAAAACATTTCCATAGAGCAGAACACTGGGTAGTTACTCATGGAATTCCAAGAATTACTCTAAATAAAAGTAAATTCTTAAAGAAACCTGGTGAAACTATTTATATTCCATTAGGAGCTGTTCATAGAATTGAAAATCCATTTAAAAAACCGGTAAAAATTATAGAAGCACAAATAGGCTCAATCCTTAAAGAAACAGATATTGTTAGATATCAGGATGTATACGGTAGGGTAAAATAGTATTAGGCGGACTTTAATATATTTATTTTTTTTTCCGATTTTGAAATTAAAACTTCTTTGAAATTACCAAAATTGTCACCATCTATTTGTACTGGTATTTTATTATTCATACCATCAAATTTAATATTATCATCATATTTTATAATCACTGATTTTGATTTTTCCAAATTACCATAAATAGCCACTAAATATATGTAATATAATAATTTTAATCGATTTAAGTTTTCAAAGATATAGGTGACAACTTTATCATCAAAAATATTTGTTTTTGCTATAGAATGATGTCCCGCATAATATTTGCTATTTGTACATAGTATCCAATCTGCATAATAAGTTTCATTATTGATTAATATTTTGATTTTTTTATTTTTCATAAATAAAAATTTTTGTAAACCTTTGATGCCAAATATTAATTTTCCCATTATTTTTTTTATTGAAGAATTAATTGATTGAACTATTTGAGCATCCCATCCTAATCCTGCCATCAAAACAAAATGTTTTTCATTTATTTTCATTAAATTAGATTTATTAAAATTATTTGAGGTTAATGTTTTCGCAATTTGTTTAATGTTTTTAGACATACCTAATTCAGCTTGTAGAATATTGGCTGTTCCTGCTGGAATATACCCAATTGCAAAATTTTTATTAAAATTAAAATTATTTTTTATAAGTTCGTTAATAGCAAATGAAACTGATCCATCCCCACCAGCTAGTAATAATCTGTTATATTGATGTTTTGTGAGATTTTTTATTATTTCTGAAGCTTGATACTCACTTTCTGTCTCAAAAAAATCAACCCGATGTTGTCTTCGAATTTCATAAACAATCTTTTTAATAAAATTTGACTTTCTTCCCCCCGCGGATTTTTTGTTATATATCATACAAAATTTCATAATTTAATAATTCTGTAACATAAATATGTACAAAATAATCTTGATTCTACTTATAAGCGAATCAAAAAAAAAAACAAGATTATATGAAAAATAAACCACCTTTACTGAAGTATAAAAGTATATTTATTTCAGATTTACATCTTGGAACAAAAGGATGTCAGGCAAATAAAATTCTAGAATTTTTCAAAAACTCTAGATCAGAAAATCTTTATCTTGTTGGTGATATTGTTGATGTTTGGGCGATGCAAAAAAATTTTTATTGGCCTCAAGAACATAATGACGTAATTCAAAAAATATTAAGAAAAGCAAGACATGGTACTAAAGTTTTCTACATAATGGGCAATCATGATGAATTGTTTAGGAAATTTATTCCTATGAATTTTGGTGATATACACTTGTTAAATAGAATTGTTCACGAAACCAGTTTAGGAAAAAAATATCTAGTCGTACATGGTGATGCGTGGGATGGAGTGATGAAACACGCCAAATGGTTATCTAAAATTGGATCTGTTGCTTATAATTTATTACTACGAATTAATGTGATTATAAATTTCTTTAGAAAATTAAGAGGTAAAGAGTACTGGTCTCTTGCAAAATTCTTAAAATATAAAGTTAAAAATGCAGTAAAATATATCGGTGAATATGAAAAAACACTTTCAGATTATGCAAAAAGCAAAAAATATGATGGAATAATTTGCGGCCATATTCATCATGCGGAAGATCAAGAATTCAATGGAATAAATTATTTAAATTGCGGTGATTGGGTTGAGTCATGCACCGCATTAGTAGAAAATTACAACGGAACGTTCGAAATTATTTATTGGGATAAAATAAGGGATAAATATTTAGATAAAGACGAAATTTCAAATATTTTAGAAACAAAAAATCTCAAAAAAGCATCTTAAAAATGAAAATCTTAATTGCGACGGATGCATATTTTCCTCAAGTTAACGGTGTTGTAAGAACTCTCCATGAAACAGGTCAAGTTTTGAAAGAACAGGGTCATTTAGTAGAATATATCACTCCAGATTTATTTTTAACATTTCCTATGCCTAAATATAACGAAATAAGACTTTCGATTAATGTCTGGCCTAGAGTTGGAAATCTAATAGAAAAAATCAAACCAGACGCTATTCATATAGCAACCGAAGGTCCAATTGGAACTATGGCAAGAAGATATTGCATTAAAAATAATCTCAAATTTACTACCAGCTTTCATACTAGATTTGATAAATATCTAAAATTGTATTTTCCAATTATTCCATCTAAATGGGCAGAAAAATTTTTAGCAAAATTTCATAATAAAGCAGAAAGAATTCTAGTTACCACAGAGTCTATGAGAAATGAATTAATTGATATTGGTATAGACAATAAAAAAATGGTGACATGGACTAGAGGCGGAAACCATGGAGCTTTTAAAAATCCCAAAAAAATTGATTTACCACATAAAAGACCAATATGGATTTATGTTGGACGTGTTGCTGTAGAGAAAAATATTAGAGCTTTTTTAGAGTGTGATTTAGAAGGTACAAAATTGATAATAGGTAAAGGTCCGGATTTAAAGAAATTAAAAAAAGAATTCCCCAGGGATATATTTTTAGGTGAAAAAACAAATGGTGAATTAGCATCTCACTTTGCATCAGCAGACGTTTTTGTATTTCCAAGTAAAACCGACACATTTGGAATTGTCGTTTGCGAGTCATTAAATTGTGGAACTCCAGTTGCTGCTTACCCAGTACCTGGACCAAAAGATATATTTGAAGGTTCAAAAATTAATTGTTTGGATAATGATTTAAAAATTTCAGCGCACAAAGCCTTAAAAGTAAATAGAGGTGATTGTTTAGAATTTGCTAAAAAATTTACTTGGGAGGAAACAGCAAGGATATTTTACAATAATATTTCCCCAAATTCGAAAGAAATTAATTCTTAATTTAATTGCATTAAAAAGCTTAATATTGCAAACTAATATAATTCAGGATCATGGAGTACATTATTTTTCTACTTATTGTTGTTGTAGTTTATTTATTATATTTACTAAACAAAAAAAATGATAAACCCGTAAATATTGCACCTATAGTCAACAAAAGGGAGGAAAAAACCAAAAGAGTAATTATCGATGAGCTCGAAGACCAATTTTTTGCTTTAGATAAGTTTAATTTGGTAAAATATGCAAACCCAAGCGCGATAAAAAGATTTGGAAGAAATTTAATTAATAAAAATATATCCTCAATTATTCGAAAGCAAGAGTTATTAGAAAGTATTGAGAAAGCAATAAGTGAAAAAAGGACAATTAATATCAATGTCGAAATAGATTTACCATCATATCAATTTTATAAAATTTATATAATCCCAGGTCCAACGCATTTATTTCAAGAGCCAGACTCTGTGGTATTATTCTTAAAAGACTTTACTGAAATTACAAAAGCACAAAAATTCAAAAGTGATTTTGTAGCAAATGTTAGTCATGAATTAAGAACACCGTTAATGGCCATCAAAGGATCTTTAGAGACCATCCAAGGACCTGCCTCTGATGATGAAAAGGCTAAAAAAAAATTTATGAAAATTTTGAATGATCAATCAAGCAGAATGGAAAATCTTATAAATGATCTTTTAATCTTGGCAAGGATTGAGCTTGAGGAACATATCAGGCCCACAAAAACAGTAAGTATAAATAAAATTTTTGAAGAAATAATAAGCAACTTTGAAATAGTCTTGAAAAAGAAAAAAATTACAATCAAAAAAAAAATTTTAGAAAATTCAACTGTTTTAGGTGATGAAAAAAAATTAAATACAGTTTTTTCAAATCTTTTGGATAATGCAATTAAATACTCACCTGAAAATAAAAATATATATATTACCAACAAAGAAAACGATGGAAAGCTAATTGAAAAAAGTATGATGATAAGCATTAGAGATGAAGGTGTTGGTATTCCTCAAAAATATATTCCTCGTGTAACTGAAAGATTCTTTCGTGTAGATATCGAACAAAGTAATAAAACTGGTGGTACTGGTTTAGGTTTAGCAATAATGAAACACATCGTAACACAGCACAGAGGTGATTTCGAGATTCTATCTAAGGAAAATAATGGTACTGAAATCAAAATTTTTTTACCATCAAATCAAAATTAAAAAAGGTTATATAATATAGTGTTATTTAAGTAAATTTTAACATTTCTCTTATTGATTAATATTACAAATTTATTAAACTAAGATATGGTTAAGATATTAAAAAATATTTTAATTTTTCTTACACTGCATTTACTAATCATTAGTAATGTTTTTTCACAAGACATGACAACTTTATTAAGAAACCAGCAACTTACTGTCTTTGATATTGGTATTTTTAGATTAAAGGAAGATTTAAAAAGTACTTATCCAGCAATTAAAAAACATAAGGATATACCTTATGAGGATATTTACATCGATGTTGTAAGTTCTTTTTGGAAAAATACTGTTGACTTAATTGTTTCAATACCAGTTAACAAAAATTTAAAAGAGGAAAATTATATGTCTGACTCTTTTAAATGTAGAAATATATTTAATTCAGTTAGAGACCATTTATTAAGAAATGAAAATTTAAGTAATTATCGGTTTACTATGGCAACGAGCTACTTAACATCGATTTTCTCTACTCCAAGTAATTGGCCAAGATGGCGTTATGATCAAAGTGCTTTAGAGGAATTGGTAAATTTAGTAAAATTAGAAGTTATTCTAAGACCTACTACAGAATTAGCCTTTAAGGAAAATGTTAACCCTGTTTCCTGCAAAGGTGGTCTAGAAACAGAAAATGAAGAGATTATAATCTCTATGAAGTACAACTAAAAAGTTAGTTTTTTTACAAAACTGTAACATTTCTGTAATAAATAAGCATCACAAAATTTATACGAATTCAACATCTTTTAATTAATAAAGAAAGGATTAAAGATAATGAAAAAACTAACTATATTAATTGCATCAATAGTTGCTCTATCTATTGCAACTGTTGCTCAAGCAAGAGATCAAATTAAAATAGTTGGTTCTTCTACAGTATTCCCTTATGCGACTGTTGTTGCTGAAAGATTTGGTGGTTCAGGATTTAAAACTCCTGTTATTGAGTCTACTGGTACTGGTGGTGGAGCTAAACTATTTTGTGCTGGTGTAGGTGAACAACATCCAGATATAACAAACGCATCAAGAGCTATGAAAGATAAAGAAAAAGCTCTTTGTAAGAAAAATGGTGTAAATGAAATTGTTGAAATCGTAATTGGTAACGACGGTATTACATTAGCTTACAGTAAAGATGCAAAACCAGTAAACTTTACTAAAGAACATTTGTATTTAGCACTAGCCGCTCATACAGTTGTTGATGGTAAATTAGTTCCAAATATTTATAAAACTTGGGACCAAATTGACCCTAGTTTACCAAAACAAAAAATTTCAGTGATGATCCCACCAGGAACATCAGGAACTAGAGATGCTTGGAATTCTTTAGTAATGAAAAAAGGTATGACTAAAGAAGCTAAAGCTCTTTATAAAGCTGGTTTCGAAGCTGGAAATAAAAAATACAAAAAACCTCAAAAACTTTACAGAGAAGATGGTGCTGCTATTGAAGTAGGAGAAAATGATAGTTTGATCATCCAAAAGTTAACTCAAGATAAAGACATGTTTGGTTTCTTTGGTTTCAGTTATTTCCTAGCTGCAAAAGATAAATTGCAAGCAGCAAGTATTGATGGTGGACAACCATCATTGAAGTCTATTCAAGACTACAGTTATGCAGTTGCAAGACCTTTATTCTTTTATGTGAAAAAAGCTCACGTTGGAGTAATTCCAGGCTTACATGAGTTTGTGAAAGAATTCACAACGAAGAAAGCTATTGGAAAAGGTGGTTACCTAGCAGACATTGGTTTAGTGCCATTAGACAAAAAGTTGTATAAAACAACAAGAACTAATGCTACCAAACTAGTTGCTATGGGTAATTAATTATTCCTCAGTTAACAAATGATTAAAAAGGGGGTCTTTTTAGACCCCTTTTTTTTAAATTAAGAGTACAGTCCTCAATAAAGGAGATTCTTTGAACTTAATATTATTTACATTTATTGTTCTTCTAGGTTTCACAAGTTACTATTTTGGACGCAAAAAAGCATATACAATTCAATCTACAAAAAAAAGATTAACTGCATTACCACAATTTTATGGTTATTATCTTGCAATCTGGTGTGCAATACCAGCCTTTATAATTTTTTCTTTATGGGCAATTTTTGAGCCTACAATTGTAAAATTATTAGTCTTAAGTGATTATTCAAATCAAGGTTATCTTGATGATGAATTAAATTTAATATACGAAAAAACAAAAGCATTGTCTCGAGGTCAATTCACTGGAGAAATTACACCTTTTATTGAGGCCTCAGCAGAAAAATATTTAAGTCTTCGATCAATAGCTCAAAGTTCAAAAGCTGTTATAGTATTATCTATAATTATTGCTTCAGTTGCTTACGCATATAAAAGAATTTCATCTAATTCTAGAACAAGAGAACCAGTTGAAAAATTTTTGAACGCAGTTTTATTTACAGCTTCTTTAGCTGCAATATTAACTACTGTTGGAATAGTTTTTTCACTTATATTTCAAACAATAGATTTTTTTAAAGTAATTCCATTATTTGATTTTGTATTTGGAACTCACTGGTATCCAGCAAAAGCTTTTGTTAGAGATTCTTCTGAGGCTTTAGATCCGACAATGTATTCAGATACTTTTGGAGCAGTCCCAATTTTTGCAGGTACTTTTTTTATTGCATTTATTGCTATGTGCGTTGCTATCCCAATTGGATTAATGAGTGGAATTTATTTAGCTGAATATGCATCAACTAAAGTTAGACAATACGCAAAACCTTTAATTGAAATTTTAGCTGGCATACCAACAGTTGTTTATGGTTTTTTTGCTGCTCTAACTGTTGGCCCATTTTTAAAAGAATTAGGAACCTCAATGGGTCTTGAAGTTTCAGCTGAAAGTGCTTTAGCGGCAGGAGGAGTAATGGGAATTATGATCATACCATTTATCTCAAGCTTGAGTGATGATGTTATTACAAGTGTGCCTCAAAGTTTAAGAGATGGAAGTTACGCTATGGGAGCAACTAAATCAGAAACAATCAAGAGAGTTGTTTTCCCAGCGGCATTACCTGGCATCGTTGGATCTATTTTGTTAGGTGTTTCAAGAGCTATTGGAGAAACAATGATAGTTGTTATGGCTTCTGGTTTAGCAGCAAACTTGACTTTTAACCCATTAGAATCAACTTCAACAATCACAGCACAAATTGTGGTAATTTTAATTGGAGACCAAGCTTTTGGTGATCCAAAAACACAAGCCGCTTTTGCTTTAGGTATGTCACTATTTTTAGTAACGCTTTGTTTAAATATTGTAGCCTTAAGAGTAGTTAAAAAATATAGAGAGAAATATGAATAAAAATAAAGAACAATTATTAAATAAAAGATACAGGGCTGAGCGGAGATTTCGCTTATATGGTCAAAGTGCAATTTTTATGGCACTTTTATTTTTAACAATTTTTATTTTCAAAATATTTTCAACTGGGTATACAGCTTTTCAAAAAACATGGCTGATTGTTCCTGTAAACTTTGACGCTGAAATGATGATGATAGATCAAAATCCATCTAAAGAAGATCTCCAAGACGCTGATTATTACGATATAGCATTAAAATCTATGGCTGATTTAGATCAAAATGCAAATGATGATCAAAAAAATCAATTGAAGAGAATGGTGTCATATTTTTTTGAAAAAGAAATTAAAAATGAGATTTTAAATGACCCTAGTTTAATAGGAAAAACAAAAGAAGTTTATTTAACTGCTTCAGATGATTTAGATCAAGTCTTTAAAGGAAACTATCCAAGAGATTTGCCGGAGGATCAAAGAAGAGTAAGTGATTATCAATTAAAAATTTTTGATCAACTTGTTGCAAAGGGAAAAGTCGAAAGTAAATTTAATATCAGTTTTTTTACATATGCAGATTCAAGAGAAGCAGAACTTGCTGGTATAGCTAGTTCATTTATGGGCTCAATTTTTTCTATACTTGTTTGTTTAATGATAGCCTTTCCTGTAGCGGTACTAGCAGCAATTTATCTTGAAGAGTTTGCACCTAAAAATAGGTTTACTGATTTTATTGAGGTAAATATAAATAACTTGGCCGCAGTACCATCTATTGTCTTTGGATTACTCGGATTAGGTGTTTTATTAGCTATATTTCATCTTCCCAGGTCTACTCCTTTAGTTGGGGGTATCACTTTATCGTTGATGACTTTACCAACGATAATTATAGCTGCGAGAGCATCCTTAAAAGCGGTTCCACCAAGTATAAGAGAGGCAGCACTTGCTATGGGAGCAAGTCGTATGCAAACCACAATGCATCATACAGTACCTCTTTCAATGCCTGGGACGTTATCAGGAACAATAATTGGTTTAGCTCAAGCTTTAGGAGAAACCGCACCCCTAATTTTAATTGGAATGGTTGCTTTTGTTAACACAATACCTGGATCACCCATGGATCCTGCTGCAAGTTTACCAGTTCAAATCTATATTTGGGCTGAAAGTGCTGAAAGAGGATTTGTAGAAAAAGTTTCGGCATGTATAATGGTATTACTTGGTTTTTTAATAATAATGAATTTATTTGCCCAAATAATTAGACATAAGTTTGAAAAAAAATGGAGTTAAAATGATAAAGATTAAAGCAAAAGATGTGGATGTTTTTTACGGAAAAAAACAAGCTCTCTATAACATAAGTTTAGATATTGAAGAAAATCAAGTAACAGCATTAATTGGTCCATCTGGTTGTGGTAAATCAACTTTTCTTAGATGTCTTAATAGAATGAACGATGTAATTGATATCTGTAATGTTAAAGGAGAAATTCTAATTAATGACTTTAATATAAATGATAAAAGTTGTGATGTGGTAAGACTCAGAGAAAAAATTGGAATGGTTTTTCAAAAACCTAATCCTTTCCCAAAAACTTTATATGAAAACGTATCCTATGGACCGACAATCCATGGTATGGCTCAATCAAAACAAGAAATGGATGAGATTGTTGAAACTAGTTTAAAAAAGGCTGCATTATGGGAAGAGGTAAAAGATAGATTGCATGAGCCTGGAACTGGATTATCTGGAGGACAGCAACAAAGACTTTGTATCGCAAGAGCAATTTCTGTAAGACCTGAAGTTATATTAATGGATGAGCCTTGTTCAGCATTAGATCCAATAGCAACTGCACAAATTGAGGAATTAATTGATGAGTTAAAAAAGGAGCATACAATAATAATTGTTACTCATTCTATGGCTCAAGCTGCACGAGTATCTCAAAATACAGGTTTTTTTCACCTAGGACATTTGATAGAACATGGCTCAACTGATAAAATATTTAAGAATCCTGATAATACAAAAACCCAGGATTATATAACAGGGAGGTTTGGATAATGGCCGAAGCACAACATACTGTTAAATCATATGAGGAAGAGTTAAAAAATTTAAATAGCAACATTGTTAAAATGGGAAGTGCTTGTGAAGAAGCTTTGGGAAAAGCCATAGTAGCTATTACTACCAGAAATGCTGATCATGCAGAAGAAGTTATTAAAGATGATGAAAAAATTGATAAATTCGAGAGCTTAATAGAACAACAAGTTGTTAATTTAATTGCATTGAGACAACCAATGGCAATCGACTTGAGAGAAACAGTTACTGCTTTAAAGATGTCATCAGATCTTGAAAGAATAGGTGATTTAGCAAAAAATATATCAAAAAGATCTCTTCTGTTAAATGAAACTTTACCAAAAAAATTGGTTGATAGTTTAATTCGAGTTTCTTCATCTGTTCAAAAACAATTAAAAACTACACTTGACTCCTATTTGGAGAGATCAGCATCTATGGCAATAGATGTATGGGAGGGGGATGAGAAAATAGATGATTTAACAAATGAATGTATGCAAGAAGTTGTAAAATATTTGAAGGAAACCGAAAAAAATTTAAGTGATGGTACACATTTATTATTTGTTACTAAAAACGTAGAACGTATTGGTGATCATACAACTAATGTTGCAGAACAAATTTATTTTTTGGTTAAGGGTGAATATTTAGAGGGCGATAGACCAAAAGGGAGCGAACCTATTGTAACAGGAGACAAATAATTTATGCCAGCTCATGTTTTTATAGCTGAGGATGAAACGTCAATAATAAGTTTATTAAAATATAATTTAGAAAAAGAGGGTCACAAAGTTAGTCATTCCGAAAATGGAGAAGATGCTCTTAAACAAATTAAATTAAAACATCCAGATTTAATTTTAATGGACTGGATGCTACCTGATTTATCAGGTGTTGATATTTGTAAAAACTTAAAGAAAGATAAAAAATTTAATGATATTCCAATTATCATGCTAACTGCCAAGGGTGAAGAGGAAGATAAAGTAAAAGCTTTTGAAACAGGTGCGGATGATTATGTGACTAAGCCGTTTAGTCAAAAGGAATTAAATGCAAGAATTAAATCTTTATTAAGAAGAGCTAAACCACAATCTTCATCTGATATTGTAGAATTTATAGATTTAAGAATAGATAGAGTAACAAAAAGGGTTTATAGAAAAGATAAAGAAATTAACTTAGGCCCAACTGAATTTAAACTGTTAGATTTTTTTATCAAAAATCCTAAAAGAGTTTACTCAAGAGAACAACTCTTAAACAATGTGTGGGGAGAAAATATATACGTTGAATCACGAACGGTTGATGTACACATAAGAAGATTAAGACAAGCTATAAACATTGAAAACACAAAACCTTTAATTAGAACGGTCAGATCGGCTGGCTATTCTTTAGAGTCTTGAAGATCTTTGGGTCTTATAAATTCTTTTAACATTCCTTTTTTTTCTATTTCATCCCAACTTTTAATATCAAATTTAATTTTGGCGAATGCTGCTGTAGGAAATTTATAATCCATTAATTTGAAATTATTGGTTTCATGATTTTTTGTTAGATATCTTACTAAATTTTTAACTGTAGGCTCATGGTTTATTAACAAAATTGATTTGTGATTACTCGATATTTTTTTAATTTTATTTATAATTGCATACTGATCGGCCAAGTATAAACTCTTTGAATATTCTATTGTTTTTGGCTCAGGAATGTCTTTTGATAAAATTTCAAAAGTACTTCGGGTTCTTGTAGCTGATGATATTAAAGCAAAATCAAATTTGTACTTTTTTTTAACAAAAAATTCACAAATTTTTTTTGCACTCTTTTTACCTCTTTTATTGAGTGGTCTCTCAAAATCATCAATATTTAAATCTTCCCAACTGGATTTTGCATGTCTCATGACATATAATTCAAACATAAATTCTAAATATATGACTGCTTTAAAAAAACAACAAAAAGAAGAACTCAAGAACAAATATATTAATAGGGAACTTTCCTGGTTAAAATTCAATGATAGAGTTCTTTTTGAAGCACAAAATATTGAAAATCCCTTGTATGAAAGAGTAAAATTTTTATCAATTGCCGGTTCAAATCTTGATGAATTTTTTATGGTTCGAGTAGCAGGTCTATATAGTCAAATAAAACAAGAAGTTGATTCTTTAAGCTCAGATGGTCTGACACCTGATGAACAAATGGAAGAGGTAATTTCCGAAACTAAAAAACTATTAATCAAACAAAATAAGATTTATATTCAACTTCTCACAGAATTGAAAAAAGACAATATAAGTTTAGTTAAGCCAGTTAATTTAAATACCAAGGATAAAAAAAAACTTCTAGAAATATTCAAAGAAGAGATTTATCCTTTATTAACACCATCTGCTATTGATCCTGCGCATCCATTTCCATTTATAATCAACCAAGGAAGAGCGCTTGTAATGAGGTTAAGAAAAAAAAATAAAAAAAGAATTTTAAACTCGATTATAGTAGTACCAAAAGCATTATCTAGATTTATTGAAATAGAGTCTTCAAAAAATCATAAAAAATTTGTTGTTCTAGATGATGTAATAAGTTTTTTTGCTAAAGAAATTTTTCCAGATCATGATTTAGAAAAAAAAATGATTTTCAGGGTAATAAGAGATAGTGATGTTGAAATTCAAGAGGAAGCAGAAGATTTAGTTAGATCTTTTGAATTAGCCTTAAAAAGACGTAGAACGGGCGATATTGTTCGTTTAGAGGTCCTTGAAAATAGCGATCCTGAATTGATAAAATTTATAACAAATAAATTAGATGTAAATCCTGATTATATTTATAATGTATTTGGTCTTGTTGGAATTCAAGATATAGATCAAATATGTAAAATAAAAAATCCAAAATTAAGATTTAAAAATTTTATACCTAGAGATGTTGAAAGATTAAAAGAATTTAATGA
>CACHYX010000006.1 GCA_902584225.1 uncultured Pelagibacteraceae bacterium | reverse complement strand
TAATCAGGTATTACTCTTTCGCAAGCGATAGTTAGCAAACCATCTTTTAACTCGGCTCCATTTACCTTAACATCATCTGCTATTGTAAATGATCTAGCGAATTGTCTTTGAGATATTCCTTTATGTAAAATCTCTCCGTCCTGATCTTTGTTTTCTGATTTATCTGTCTGTTTTGTTCTAACAGTCAGCATATTGTCCTCAAACTCCACCTCTACATCTTTTTTAGTAAAACCGGCTAAAGCAACTTCAATAGAATACTTATCTTTACCTGTTTTTCTAATATTGTAAGGCGGGTAATTTGATTGCATACTCATTCCTCCATTACCCAACATGTTTTCAAATTGATCAAACATGTCGTCAAAACCAATTGAAAATGGTCTTAAGGAATTGAATATTGATAGATCCTTACTTGTCATATTATCCTCCTTTGTTAGCAAGAATTACAAAGGTCCCATTAGGCAACCTTTAATAAATATATGGTAAGTATTTCTATTTTTTCAAGACGCTGAAATTAAATTTTTTTTGCAATCTTACATATGAAGGCGTAGTCAAAAGCTATCTCTTCAATAATTCCATCGCGACCAGATTTACCTCCATGACCTGCATTCATTTCAGTTTTTAAAAGTAAAAGATTATTATCGGTTTTATTATCTCTTAACTTTGCGGTAAATTTTAGAGGTTCATCAAATAAAACTCTATTGTCACTGAGGCTTGTAGTAATTAAAATGTTTGGATAATCCATTTTTTTTATGTTGTTGTACGGCGCGTATGAATAAATATATTCAAAGTGTTCCTTGTTTTCTTTTGCATTTCCAAATTCATCAAATTCTCCAATCGTCAAAGGCAATGAGTGATCAAGATTAGTTGTCAAACTATCAACAAAAGGAACAGCCATAATCATACCTAAAAAAAGATCTGGTTTTTCATTAACTACCGCTCCTATCAGCAATCCACCAGCTGATCCCCCCATACCAATAATTTTTTTCTTTGAAGTATATTTTTTATCAATTAAAAATTTTGCACACGAAATATAGTCTTGAAAAGTATTCTTCTTGTTTAATAATTTTCCTTCTTTCCACCACTTCATACCTCTTTCCATTCCTCCTCTAATATGGGCTGTTGCCCAAATAATATCTCTATTGATTAAGCTTAATCTGGTAGAGGAAAATGATGGCCACATTGAATTTCCATAAGAACCATATCCATACAAAAGCAAATTTGAATTTCCATCGAGTTTTGTAGTTTTTTTTCTTGTAATAGTGATTGGAATTATTCTTCCATCATGTCCTACGCACTCAAGCCTTTCAACAATATAATCATTTGAATTATGACCTGATGGAATTATTTGTTCCTTGACAAGTTTTTTTTCTTTGGTTTTTAGGTTGTAAATAAAAGTTCTAGATGGAGTTTTTGGAGTAGAGTAGGAAATATATATATCATCGGTGTCACGATCTCTCTGCATAAGAGAAACAGATGAATCGTAAACAGTTTCTTCAGTAAAGATTATTTCTTCCTCCTCATTTGTTTTAAGATTTTTGACATAAATTTTATCAAGTGCATTCTTAAGCTCAGATCTGATTTGCCAGTTATTCAGGAATGTTAAATTTCCAATCATGGTTTCTGATTGGCTTGGAATATAAGTTTCCCATACTTTAGTTTCGATATTATTTGAAATTAAAATTTTAAAATCCTCAGCATCCTCATTTGTGTGCATGTAAAAATTCCCACCCCATGAATTCACACTGTAAATTATCCCCTTTTTTCTTTGTTGAATAAGTTTAGGCTCAGGTTTTTTTTCATCTATACCAAAGTAATACTTCTCTGATGTGTTGTGATCTGAGCTATTTATAAAATAATACTTTTCATCAGAACTAATACCTATACTAACCGTAAAAGCTTTTGTTTTTTCCTCAAATATAAGTAGATCTTCATTAACAGATGATCCAATTTGATGTCTGAAAATTGATCTTGGTCTGTGATTTTCATCCAACTTTGAATAAAATATATATTGGTCATCAAGACTAAAATTTATTGAGCCAGATGTATTTTCAATTTTTTCAGTAACTAACTTACCAGTTTTAATATCTCTGACATAAATTGTGAAATATTCTGAACCTTTTAAATCTAAAGAGTATGCAAGAAATTTATCATTATAACTTACTTCAAGATCGCCAATCCCAAAATACTCAGTCTTCAGTTTATTTTTTTCTTTATCACCATTCCAAATTTCCTCAACTTCATCAGTTCCAATTTTCTTTCGGCATTTAATTGAGTAGTTTCCTTTTTTAGTTGTTTTCGTCCAATATTCATAATTTTTGTCTTTGAAAGGAAGAGACTCATCATCTAACTTTATTCTTCCTTTGATTTCATTAAATAAAGTTTTTTGGAATTCTTTGGTATCTTTTAAGTGAAATTCAGTATACTTATTTTCCTCTTCTAAATACTTTCTTACCTCTGGTAAAAGCTTTGAACTGTCTTTCAAAACCTCCAATATATTTTTTTGGTGAACCCAGCTATAATCGTCTGTCCAGGTGACGTTATGACAGGATTTTGTTTCTGATTTTTTTAAAAGTTGTGGTATTTTCATAATAACTATTTACATGAATTTTTTTTTTATAACACTTGTTATTTTTGTCGTAATATATTTGATATTAAATTGGTTTGCTAAAACCTCGAGTAGAAAAATTTCAAAATTTATAAGATCATTTGTAATTATTTTATCCATAGTCCTTGCTATTGCGATGGTGGTTGCTGGAAGATATATATTTTCACTGCCTTTTTTACTTATGGTTCTTCCTATATTAAAAACGAAAGCTGGTTTTACTCTTTTTCAATTGTTTAGGTTCTGGGGGTTATTAAACGTCCTAAAAAATTCTGGAAGATTTAATTTCAATAATTTTAATAAAAATCTCAATACTAGTGAGATTACTCTGGATGAGGCGTACAAAATTCTTAATCTTGATCCTAAAAAAAAATATTCAAAAGATGAAATTTTAAGTTCTTATAAAAAAATAATGAAGAAAATTCATCCAGACATTAGCCCTGAATTGACTAGGTTAGCCTCAATTGTCAATGAGGCCAAGGACGTTGTTCTAAGAAACATTTGACAAAATTTCGTCTAGTTTTTTTTGAATCTCTGATGGGCTTATTTTATCTTTCCCTAAAGTATCATGGCTAACAGTGTTCACTCCTTCAGGAAGTATAGGGTGCATCAGAGAACTGTAGCTTCCGTAAACTAAGGGTGTATCAGCCATAAGTACAATTGTAGGAATATTTAAAGCAGCAGATAAATGGCTGAAACTTGAGTCATTACATATTGCAATATTACAATTTTTAATAATAGGAATTATTTTACTAATATTTAAATTATTCAATGGTATGCAAAATTCTTCTAAGTCTGATTTTGTAATTTGATCTAAAATTTCAATTTCCTCCTTTGTATTCCCTGTTGCAATAAAAAATTTACATTTCCTTTTTTTTAACGTGTTTTTCATTACTTCTATAAATATTTTTGAGGGAACTCTTTTTGTTTCACCTGACCCACCTGTGCCAAGAACAATATTAATTTCATCATTATTAATCGAGTAATCTTTCTTTGCTTGTGCAAGACTGTCTGGCTTAGGATTTATAACAGGGTTTTCTTTGACATCAATTTTTAAAGTATCTCTTAAAAATTTTTTAGCGGTTTCAATGATATGCTGATTCTTTTTTCTAAGAAGTTTGTAACTGTTGATATCTTTAATCCCACCCATTTTTGCTGCTATATAAAATCTAAGTGAAGAATTAAAAATAAAAACTTTATCAAATTTTTTATCTTTAAAATCATTTATAAGATTAAAGAATCCTTTAATACCGGCATGTCTATTTTCAACTTCACTTCTTTCAAGATAAATAATTTCTTTAATATATTTTTCTTCGTTTAAATATTCTGAGGCTTTAGTGTTTTTTTTAACCATTAAAGAAACTTGTTCCCCATAATAATTCGAAATTGCTTTAACGAAAGGTAGAAACATAATCATATCCCCAATTCCCATTCGATTTTGAATAACGAGTATTTTCATAGATTCTTTGTATCTTTACTAAAAAAAAAATATTAGTTAAATTTAATTATGGGAGAAATAAAAGGCATTTATGCGGCGGCTGTCTCTATATTAAATAATGATTTATCATTAGATGTAAACAAAACAGTAAAACACTGTGAAAATATTATAAATGATGGTTGTCATGGAGTTGTTTTATTTGGTAGCACTGGTCAATCACAGTTAATACCTCTTAATGAAAAAATTGAGATGATTAATTTTGTCTCAAAAAACGACAAAATTAAAGATAAGTTGATTATTGGAACTGGACTAAATTCACTAGTAGAAAATATAAATTTTTTAAAGTTATCTTTGAATATTGGTCTAAATAAATTTTTAATTATGCCTCCAGCCTACTACAACTATGGAGATAAAGAGGTAATAGAATATTATACAAAATTAATTAAATCTGTTCCTGATGCAAAAATAATTCTTTATAACTTTGAAAAACTTTGTGGATATAAATTTTCTGTTGAGTGTGTTGAAAATTTAGCAGCTAGATTTCCCAAAAATATAATTGGTGTAAAAGACAGCTCATACAATCTTATGGGAAACCTTAATATCAAAAATTTCTCTATTTTACCAGGATCAGAATTAAAATTACTAAGTGGGCTTAAGAAAGATTGTTCTGGAATAATAACAGCCACATGTAATGTTACCGCCAAACTTGCGAGAAAAGTTTTTGATGACTTTGAACAAAACAAAGAGCAAACTGTAAATGATAAACTGTGCGAAGTTAGAAAAACTTTCGATCAGTTTAATTTAATATCAGGTTTACATTCATTTCTAAGTTTAACCGATAAACAGTTTTTAAATATATTACCCACATGTTCCCTGCTAAATAAAAAGGATGAGAAAACACTCATAGATAAACTTAAAGATTTAGACTTTTTAGGAAAGGATTTTAAAGCTGCATAAGATGAAACTAGTTAATTTTTTAAATGATCTATTTAAAGAAGACGGATTTAGATTAATTGATGCGAATAAAAGAGAATATTTAATTGGAAAACCCAAGAAAAAAAATCCTATTATCTTGGAACTACTAGACTCATCTATGCATTACAAACTTTTGCTTCTTCCTGAATTATACTTAGGAGAAGGTTATATGGATGGTAAAATTAAGATACACAATGGTACTATCACAGAATTTTTAGAAATTACTTTAAAAAATCTTGGAAAACGACATCCAAATAATTTGAGCAAGATGGTAAATAAAATATTAGGCACATATAAATATTTGACCAATTTTAATTTCGCAAAACAATCAAAAAAAAATGTAGCTCATCATTATGACATATCCGAAAAACTATATGATTTATTCCTTGATGGAAAAAAACAATATTCTTGTGCTTATTTTAGAAATGATAACGACACCTTGGAAGCTGCGCAAAATAATAAAATTGATCACGTAATTAAGAAATTAGACATTAAGGATAATCAAACTGTTCTTGATATTGGTTCAGGGTGGGGCGGAATGGCATTAGAAATTGCCAAAAAAACAAAAGCCAGAGTCCTTGGTATAACTTTATCAGAAAACCAACTCAAGTATAGCAGACAAAAAGCGAAGGAAATGAATCTTGAAAACCAAGTAGAGTTCAAACTAATTGATTACAGAGAATTAAAATCAAAATTTGATAGAATTGTAAGTGTTGGTATGTTTGAACATGTTGGAAAAAAATTTTATAGAAAATACTTTAAATGTGTCCACGATCTTTTAAACGAAAATGGAGCTGCATTAATCCATACTATTGGTTCGATTGATAGGCCTAGAGACCCACAACCTTGGATTTCTAAATACATTTTTCCAGGTGGCTACACACCTAGCTTAAGTGAAATTGCAAGACCGATAGAGGACTCAAACTTAATTCTAAATGATTTAGAGGTTTTAAGGTTACATTACGCACATACTTTAAAAAATTGGAGAGAACGATTTCTTAATAAAAAAGATAAAATATTAGAAATGTTTGATGAAAGATTTTTTAGAATGTGGGAATTTTATTTAGCCAGTTGTGAGATGGCTTTTAAATGGGGAGATCAGGTTGTATTTCAATTACAATTGAGCAAGAATAAAACAACAATACCACCTACAAGAGACTATATTTATCAATAAATTACTGATAATTTTGAAATCTCCTGATGAAAAAAAATAAAAAAAGAAAAAAAAAGATCATAAAGAAAAAAAAATCCCAAAAAAAAGCCAAAAGAAGTTTTAAGCGAGCCAAAATAAGAAAAAAGAGTAAAAAAAAAATAAAAAAAATCACAAAAAAAAGGTCTTTAAAACAGACGGGTTTTTTAGCAAAATTCATTTTTTTACAAGAAAATATAAAAAGTAAACTACGTTTCAAAATTAATTTTAATCCTGAAAAAAAAATTCAAGGTTTTTTTGATTTTATTGAAAAGAAAATTGTTGATACCAGGAAGTTAATTATTGAAGAAAAGCAGAAGTTTAGGATACGAGAGGTTGAGAAGGAAAGACATCAAAAAAGGGCTGAGGAAAAAGCTAAAATAGAGCTAATAAAAAAACAAGTTGAGCTTAAAAAAATCGAGCTAAAAGAGGAAAAACAGTTGCAAATTGAGAGAGCAAGAGATCTTAAGAAATTTTTAAGAAAAGAGCAGGCACTTTTAAGAGAAGAACAAGCAGAAGTTCAAAGAAAGTTTCTTGAGGAAATTAAGATAGAAAAACAAATTGAAAAATTTAGAATAAGAGAGGTAAAAGAGCTAGAGAATCTAGAGCGGATTTCATTAAAAGAAAAAAGAGACGATTATAGCGAAATCCAAGAGAGAATAGATAAGTTAAAAGAAAAATATAGGCTAATTAGAGATCAAAAAATTCGCGAGCGATTAGAAGCGTTAGGAATAAAAACTTTAGATGAAGATGATAGAGAAACTTTATTAAAAAAAGAAAAAAATTATATTGCTGCCAGACAACTAGTAGAAACATCTTTAGAGAGCTTTTATAGAAGTGCCTCAAGTTTAGTTTTTCAATTAAACAAAAGACATCTAACAAGGGACATGTCTATATTCAGATGTATTGATAGAAGGTTTGAAACAGGTGAGATATTTATAAAGTGGGATGAGTCTAATGATGATGAATGGCTTATACTGATTTATATAAAAGATAATTCACCAGAGGGAAAAATAATTATTGAAGATAAATGCAATCATGAAAAATATTTTTCAGATGAATATCAGTCAAATGAAATATTTAAGGCATCGGATAAAATGGTAGACTCACTCACTCAACTTTTGTATCGTGAGCGAAGTAAGAATGTTAATCAATCACTTACGTAAACAGACACACCTCTAGCATTTACATCAACGTCAAATTTTTTGTGAAGCGGAGGGAAAGCTCTTTGTGAACAATCAAGTCTATCACAAGTTCTGCAGGATACACCAATTGGAATTTCCGTTTTTTTGTCACTTAAACTTAAATTTTCAGTGTAAACGAAATCCTTGGCATACTTGGCTTCGCAACCTAGACCTATTGAAAGCATACTTTTTTTTTGTCCGTATCTTCCAACACCTTTTTCAACAGTTCTTGCAATACAAACATATTTTTCTCCATTTGTCATTTTACTTACAGCTGCTTGTATGACACCAGGTCTTGAAAATGCGGAATAAACGTTCCATCTCGGGCAAGCTCCTCCGTATCTTGGAATTTCTATACCAGACAAAGAAAACCTTTTTGAGATGTTCCCGGCAACATCTACCCTTAAAAAATGAAAGGGAATACCCGGTAACTTAGGATCCTGTAAACTTGTTACTCTATGTGCAACTTGTTCGAATGAAGTTGCAAAAGTATTTTGTAGCAATTCCAAGTCGTATTTCAATTTTTTACATTCAGAATGGAATAATTTGTAAGGCATCAAAATTGCTGCACCACAATAGTTTAATAAGGCGATTTGAGTGAGTCTTTTTGATTCTTCAGTTGGAAATTTAAATTCAGATAAATAATCATTTATTTCTTTCATTGCTCCTTCCTGAGCTATTTGAGCCGCAGCGTGTAATTTCTTAGTTTCTAGTGAATTATAATCGCTTAACAAAAGTTCTTTTTTATTTTTATTAAAAATTTTTGAAAACGGCTTACCCTCATCAGGAATTACATCTTTTACTGTAATAGAATATTCTGTTTTTAAAAACTCACACAATGCAACGTATCTTGTACGATTATTCTTTTGAACTTTTTCAAAAACATTATTTGCAAATTCCTCTAATTTTGGAAAATAATTTTTCTTTTCTTGTAAAAAATCAGAAATTACTTCACCAGGGAAAGCAGTCTTTCTGCTATCAATGATCTTTCCAGATAAATTTTCAACCTTGTTAATTATTTCATGATCTTTTTGTTTAAAATTGTCCCCTAATTTTATCAGAGCTTTTGCAATTTTTGGATTTGTATTTACAAGGTCTTTAACCTCTGGTCCCACAATATCTAAATCTTCAAATAACTTATCGTCCAGCAATTCTGATATGTCGTTAACGAGGTTTAAGTCAGATTTATTGGTTAAATCTGAAAGCTCAATTTTTAATTCTTCACAAACTTTTAGTAATAAATCCCCGTCAATTTTTCTTTTTCCACTCTCAATTAAATTAAGATAGCTTGCAGAAATTCCTAATTGTTCTGCTAATTTATTCGCTTGAAGCCCTAATTGACGTCTAAATGACTTGATTTTTGGCCCTATTTTAAGATCAACTTGACTCATGTTTTCTATTTGTAAACTTTGTAAATTATTATTTACAATAAATTTCTACATTTTACAAGGGTTTTATTTTATTTAATTGATTTTGTAAATTTTGTAAATTATAAATTTTACATGGACAACAAAAACAAAAAAAACTACTTAAAAAGCCAAGAAAATACATCAGAGAATATGCCCTCTAACAGTAACTCAGGTATTTATTTAAGAGATGATCACTGTGATTGGGGTTCTAGCGGGATGAACGAGTTCACACAAGAATTTGTTGAAAATAACTAATTTCGCTTAAATCTGATAACATCAACAAAGAGCAATTTAATGGGTGCTGAAAAAAAGGTTTCTTACGACTTAAAAAGATTTGCGGGTATCAAAAGAGATTACAATCAAGACGACGTTGAGAGATTAAGAGGTTCAATAAAAATTGAATATTCAATATGTAAACAACAATCTACAAAATTGTGGAATTTATTAAATTCTGAGACTTATGTTAATACACTAGGCTCTTTATCAGGCAATCATGCAGTTCAACATGCAAAAGCAGGTTTAAAGGCAATTTATTTGAGTGGATGGCAAGTCGCAGCTGACGCTAATAGTGCTGGCGAAATGTATCCTGATCAATCACTCTACCCATATGATAGTGCACCAAAATTGGTTGAGGCTATGAATAATGCTTTACTAAGAGCTGACCAAATTCAGCATATGGAAATTAAAGATGGTGATCAAAAGAAAGAGAAAAGAATAGATTACATGCTTCCAATAATTGCTGATGGAGAAGCTGGATTCGGGGGACCATTAAATGTTTTTGAATTGACTAAGAAATTTATAAAGGCTGGAGCAGCCGGGGTTCACTTTGAAGATCAATTAGCAAGTGAAAAAAAGTGTGGCCATATGGGCGGCAAAGTTTTAATACCAACAAGCCAAGCAGTAAAAAATTTAAAGGCCGCAAGGTTAGCAGCTGATATAGCTGATGTTCCATTGATAATTCTCGCTAGAACTGATGCAAACGCAGCAAAACTTATCACAAACGATCACGATGAAAATGACAAACCTTTCTTGACAGGTGAAAGATCCCCTGAGGGATTTTACTATGTTAAATCTGGGATTGATCAAGCAATTTCAAGAGGTCTTGCTTATGCACCATATTCAGATCTTATATGGTGTGAAACTGCAACACCAAATTTAGAAGAAGCAAAAAAATTTGCTGATGCTATACACAAAAAATATCCTGGAAAATTATTAGCGTATAATTGCTCACCATCTTTTAATTGGAAAAAACATCTTTCTGATAATGAAATTGCAACTTTCCAAAAAAAAATTAGTGAAATGGGTTATAAATTTCAATTTATTACTTTAGCAGGATTTCATACTCAAAACATTGCAATATTTGAGTTAGCGGAAAAATACAAAGCAGAAGGTATGACTGCCTATTCAAAAATTCAGGAACGTGAATTTGCGAGAGAGAAAGATGGATATACTAGCGTAAAACATCAAAGAGAAGTAGGAACATCTTATTTTGATGCAGTTTCAAATACGATAAGTTCAGGAAAAAGTTCAACCACAGCAATGAAAGGTTCAACTGAGTCTGAACAATTTTAAATGGTTACAAGTGGATTAATCTTATTAGGACTATACTTTCTATTATTGTACGCTTTTGAATGTATAAAATATTTTAATAAAATAGATGAAAGATTTGGAAACTCTTTATGGAGATGGTCATACGATTATCCTGTAAAAGGAAAACAAGATATTTCAAACGTAGATGACCCAGAATTCGTAGCATTAAGAAGGAGAAGAAACACTGCAGTTACTTGTATGTATTGGATTTTTTTTTTGGGTTTTTTTGTTCTAATGAATTTTATAAGTCAAGTACTATTAAAAATTTTTGTTTAATTAAATTTCCCAATTTTTTTGACAATGTATTCCCAATCTCCAAATTTAGAGTAAGATACTTTTAATATAATCTTTGATTTATCATCTAACCAAATATTAAATTCTTGCTTTTTATTTTCATTAATATTTTTCCTCAATATAATCTTAAATTTGCTTACATTGTATTTATCGCTATTAATTTCAAGTATTTCTTTTGATAAAAAATAAACTTCTTGGAATTTCAAACTACCAGAAAGAGGACTTATAATAATTTTTGATTGAAGAATATTATGATTCCACCAATTTCCAACAACAGCACTTGCTGGTGCCTCACCATTGAAAGAAGAGCCATTTATATTATAAATCTTTTTATCCTTACTAAATAAGGAATAATTATATTTTTTTTTCTTGTTCTGAATTGTATTAGATTCAAATTTAATTAATTTTCCATTTTTATAGCTTTCAGTTGAGGTGCCATTTACTTTTAGTAAATCTATACCAACAATTTTAGCGTTGAAATTTATCTCATTTTTTACAACAAGCAAATCATTCTGAACTTTAAAGGAGTAATTATTAAAACCAATCTTCTCTCCATTTCTTAAAATGTCCATTTTGATAAATTTAATTTGATTATAATGGTTTAAATGAGAGTAAGATAAAAACGGATATATCAAAAAAACTAAAAAAAATATTATCTTTTTCTTCATGGATTATTTTCTTGAAAGTTTAAATTTTTGAACATATCTAAAAATATTGAACAATAGTTTTTATAATTCTATTTTGTCAAAATATATGTTTTTAACAATTAAAAAAATTCCAAAAAATTACTGGAGCTCGAGGAAACCTCTAAATTTTAAACCTAAAGCTTTGACTGTTTTCTACCTTATATTTGGTTTATCAATATTTGGTTTAGGTGAAGGATTATTGATTGTATCTTACTCTGGAGCATCACCTTGGAGTGTTCTCGCACAAGGAATTTCATTAAATATTGATTTGTCAATTGGAGTGGTAACTTTTATTGTAAGTGTTTGCACTTTAAGCCTATGGTTTTTTTTGAAACAGAAACCGGGCATTGGAACAGTTTTTAATATCATCATTATAGCTGCAATGATTGATTTGACTATTTTTCTTTTTGCAACACCAGAAACATACTTTGGAAAATTGTTAATGGCAGTATTTGCAGTTTTATTGGTAGGTTTGGGAAGTGGTTTTTATTTAATTGCAAATTTGGGTCCTGGACCAAGAGATGGATTAATGACTGGAATTCAAAGAATAACGAATTTTCCAATAGCCACAGTCAGAGCGGGAATCGAGATAACAGTTGTATCAATTGGCTGGTACTTGGGAGGCACAGTTGGTGTGGGAACTTTATTATTTGCCTTTGGAATTGGCCCTGCTGTTGCACTTGGTCTTCATTTAGTAGGAAAATTCTTTAATTGATTTTTGTCTCAAAAAAAACTATTAATTTTTTATGTCATTAAAAAATTTTATGATCGAATCAGCAAACATTTTGTTTGATGATAGTAAAAATGATTTAAGAGCCCTACCCAAGACAGTAAGACTTCAAATTTTATTAGTTTTGAGTTTTATTTGGTCTGTAGTATTTAGTCTATACATTTTTACGTACACAACATTTATTTTTGGTTGGGCGGGAGTATTTCTTGCTCATTTAGGATTAATTTTTGCGGTCTATCATACCTTCAAACAGTTTCATAAAGCAGAAGAAAAGTCAGCGAGTGTTTTTGAAACTAAAAATTTCAACCCCTTCAAAATTATGGCAATAGTTTTTGTGATAGTTTTTATATTTGTTTTTTCAAAGGGTATTGAGGTACTAACAAATACTAACTCATACAAAATACCTTATGGAGGACCGGATAAATCTGCTATAGAAAAATGGTTACCATTTACCCAAAAAAAATCAGAAGATTAGCCATATATTTTTAATCCAGAATCAGTTATATTTAGTTTAGTGAAAAATCTTGTTAAAAATTTGCAGCTTCTTTTATTGGGAATTATTTTACTTAGCACAATTATTGCTGTGGTGCTTGAAATAAGAACAATGTTTTTGAATCAAACTGTTACGTTAGCTGATTTGTTATTAATGTTTCTATACTTAGAGGTAATGGCAATGGTAAGAGTATTTTGGGAAGAACAATCAATTAGTATTTCTCTTCCTTTGTTAATTGCAATTACTGCACTAAGCAGATTTATAATTTTGCAAGGAAAACAGATGGATGCTTCTCAACTCTTGTACGAGTCAATTGCAATAGTTTTAATCGCTCTCGCCATAGTAGTATTAAGATTAAGGCACAGTGATAAATTAGGCTTATCTAAAAAGAAAAGAAGAAAATAAATATTTAATACAACCTAATCAATTGTTATAATTTTTTATGTGGTTTATCAGAATCAGGCTACATAAATTTGTAAGATTAACTTTTCATCCACCATGAATTAAATAAAGTTTAAAAATTTAGACAAAAAAAAACCCTCTTTCGAGGGTTTTTTTTTAAATCACTTTAAGTGGAATTTTACATTCCCATTCCACCCATACCACCCATACCACCCATACCTCCAGCCGGCATTCCTGGTGTTGAATCTTTTTCTTCTGGTTTATCTGCAACCATTGCCTCAGTTGTGACCAGCAAACCTGAGATTGAAGCTGCATCTTGAAGAGCAGTTCTTACAACTTTGACAGGATCAATGATTCCTTCTTTAAACATATCAACATACTGTTCTGACTGTGCATCGTAACCGTTTGAGCTCTTGTTAGTTTCTAACAATTTTCCAACAACAACAGATCCATCAACCCCTGCGTTTTTAGTAATTTGTCTTATAGGAGCTTGTAGTGCGCTTTTAACAATTTCAACGCCTGCTTTTTGATCGTCACCTTTTACTTTAACTTTATCAAGATCTTGTGAAGCATAAAGCAATGCACAACCACCACCAACAACTATTCCTTCTTCAACAGCTGCTCTTGTCGCATTAAGTGCATCTTCTACTCTATCTTTTCTTTCTTTTACTTCAACTTCAGTGGCACCACCTACTTTTATAACCGCTACTCCACCAGCAAGTTTCGCTAATCTTTCTTGTAGTTTTTCTTTATCGTAATCAGAAGTAGTTTCTTCAACTTGTTGTTTGATTTGAGCGCATCTAGCCTCAATGTCAGATTTTTTACCTGATCCACTTACAATAGTACTATTCTCTTTATCAACCTTTACTCTTTTTGCTGAACCTAGGTCGTTAAGTTTAACATTTTCAAGTTTGATTCCTAAATCTTCTGATATTACCTGACCACCAGTTAAAATTGCGATATCTTCTAGCATTGCTTTTCTTCTATCGCCGAAACCAGGTGCTTTGACTGCAACAACTTTAAGACCTCCTCTTAATTTGTTAACAACCAACGTGGCTAAAGCTTCACCTTCAACATCCTCAGAAATTATCATAAGAGGTCTACCAGCTTGAACAACTGCTTCTAAAAGGGGAACCATTGGTTGAAGATTAGTTAATTTTTTTTCATGTAATAATATAAGTGGGTTTTCTAATTCAGTTGTCATTTTATCCCCGTTAGTAATGAAATAAGGAGACAGATAACCCCTGTCAAACTGCATACCTTCTACAACATCAAGTTCTGTCTCAATACCTTTTGCTTCTTCAACAGTTATTACACCTTCATTCCCAACCTTTTGCATAGCTTTAGAAATCATATTACCGATTTCTTTATCACCGTTAGCTGAAATTGTACCAACTTGAGCGATTTCATCACTATCTTTAACTTTTTTGGCTGAGGAAATTAATTTTTGTTTAACATGATCAACGGCTGAGTCTATTCCTCTCTTAACATCCATTGGATTCATTCCAGCTGTAACGTATTTACAACCTTCTTTTACAATTGCTTGAGCTAAGATCGTAGCTGTAGTTGTTCCATCTCCAGCTTCATCATTAGTTTTGCTGGCTACTTCTTTAACCATTTGAGCACCCATGTTTTCAAATTTATCTTCGAGCTCTATTTCTTTAGCTACTGATACTCCATCTTTAGTGGTTCTCGGTGCGCCGTAAGATTTATCAATTACAACGTTTCTACCTTTTGGACCCAATGTTACTTTTACTGTGTTTGCAAGTATATCAACACCCTTAAGCATCGCTGTTCTTGCATCTGAGTCAAATTTTACTATTTTTGCCATTTTTTACTCCTTTATTAAAATTATTTTCCTGTCGATATTCCCATTATGTCAGACTCTTTCATAATACTGTATTCCTTCCCACCAATTTTAACCTCAGTGCCTGACCATTTGCCAAATAAAACTTTGTCACCAACTTTTACATCCATTGGGATGATTTTTCCATCCTCAGTTTTGGCTCCACCACCAACTGCAACAACTTTTCCTTCTTGAGGTTTTTCTTGTGCTGTATCTGGTATTATAATCCCACCTGCAGTTTTCTCACTGCTATCCAAAACTTCTATTAAAACTCTGTCATGTAACGGTTTGAATTTCATAAAAACTCCTTTAAATATGAAGTTCATATAAAGACCAAAAGATAGTTTTTCAAGATAAAGGATAAAATATATATTCTAAAAAAAACAAAGAAATATGCGTATTTTTGAGTTATATCATAAAAAATGACTTCAAATTTAGATGAAAAAGGACTTAGATCAATCGTTGCGAAATATGACTTGTTTTTTATAGATATCTGGGGAGTTTTACACAATGGTCTTAATCTATTTCAAAATTCGGTTGAAGTTCTTGAAAGGTTAGAAAAAATTAAAAAAAAATATGTATTGCTAACAAATGCACCAAGACCAAATCTTACTGTAATTGAATATTTGAAAAAAATGGGTTTAGATGAAAAAAAAGCTCAACAAGTTTATACTTCTGGACAAGCTGCTTTAGATCAACTCAAAACTATGAATTCAAAAAGCTTTTTTCATATAGGTCCACCGAGAGATTTTGATTTATTCAAAACATTTGAAAATCGAAAAGTTGAAAAGATAGACAGCTGCGATTTTTTATTATGCACTGGATTATTTGATGATCATAAATCAGAATTAATGTTTTATGAAAAATTACTTCTAGACCATATTGAAAAAAAAATGATTTGCACCAATCCAGATCTTGTTGTTGATCGAGGTGAAGAAAGAGAGTTTTGCGCAGGGTCAGTTGCAAAAATTTTTGAAAAGTTAGGTGGTGAGGTAAAGTACTTTGGTAAACCTTATCCAGAAGTTTACGAAAAAGCATTTAAAAATTTAGAAGGAAAAAAAGTGATTTGTATAGGTGATAATTTAAATACAGATATCAAAGGTGCGAATATGCAAAATTTTGACTCTCTTCTAATAAATAATGGAATTCATAAAAATGAAATAAGTAATGGTATTAAAGAATTAACAAAAAAGTATAATGTTAATGTAAACTACACTCAAACAGAGCTTAAATGGTAAAAAATTTTAGAATTTATAAAAATTTTAATTTGTCCAAAAGGGATAAAGAGGCAATTATTTTGATTGGAAACTTTGATGGTCTACATAGAGGTCATCAAAAACTTTTTAACAAAGCAAAAAATTTCAAAAAAAAATTTAAGTTAAGAATAGGAGTAATCACTTTTGACCCAATTCCGAAGATGTTTTTTAAAAAACTTCATAATTATAGGCTTTCGAACTTTGACCAAAAAATTCAACTTTTTAAAAAAAATTATGTGGATTTTATTATAAATCAAAAATTTGATATAAAATTTTCAAAAATTAGTTGTTTTGATTTTATAAAAAAAATTTTATTTAATAAAGTAAAACCGAAATATATTTTTGTTTCAGACAATTTTAGATTTGGCTATAAGCGCGCCGGAGACATTAAACTTTTAAAGTCATTGGAGAAAGATTATGGCTACAAAATTATCAACCCATCTCCTCTTAAGAGTAAAAGATTTGTAATCTCATCTACCTTGATAAGAAAAAATCTTGAAATGGGAAATTTGAAAAAAGTAAAAAAATTTTTGGGTAGAAATTGGTGCATAGAGGGCAGAGTTGAGAAAGGGAGACAGCTTGGAAAAAAAATCGGATTCCCCACATGTAACATTGATATAAAGAACTATAAAATTCCAAAAACTGGTGTTTATGCAGTAAAAATATCTTCTATAAATAAAAGGAAATTAAAAGGGATCGCAAATATTGGATACAGACCAACATTTAATCAAAAAAAATTAATTTTAGAAGTAAATATATTTAATTTTTCTGGAAATCTTTATAATAAAAATTTATCAATAGAATTTATAGAATTTATAAGGGGTGAGAAAAAATTTAATGGAATACTTAACTTGAAAAAACAAATTAAAATAGATTGTAAGAAAGCAAAGGCAATATTATCGAATGAGTAAAAGTTCTGTAAATCTTCCGAAAACATCATTTTCAATGAGAGCTAACCTTCCTTTAAAGGAACCTGATCTAATTGATTATTGGAACAAAATATCACTTTATGAAAAGCTTCGTGCAAACAGTAAAGGAAATGAAAAATTTGTTTTACATGATGGCCCACCTTATGCAAATGGAAATATCCACATGGGAACTGCTTTAAATAAAATTTTGAAAGATATTGTTACAAAGTTTCATCAAATGAATGGAAAAGACTCTGTATATGTTCCAGGATGGGATTGTCATGGCTTACCAATTGAATGGAAAATTGAGGAACAATATAAAAAGAATAAAAAAAATAAGAATGATGTGCCAATAGTTGAATTTAGAAAAGAATGTAGAGATTTTGCAAATAAATGGATCGATGTTCACAAAAAACAATTTCAAAGGTTAGGTGTCATAGGAGATTGGAAAGATTATTATTCGACTATGAGTTTCAAAGCTGAAGCTCAAATTGTTAGGGAGCTAGCGAAATTTTTAAAAGAGGGTAGCCTATACAAAGGTTATAAACCCGTCTTATGGTCTACTGTTGAAAAAACTGCCCTCGCAGATGCTGAGGTAGAGTATATGGATCATATTTCTGATACTATTTACACTTCATTTCCAATTAAGAAAACTTCAAACAAAAGTCTAGAGGGTTGCGAAATTATTATTTGGACTACAACTCCATGGACTATACCAGCCAATAAGGCGCTAGCTTATAATAAAGATATTAGCTACCAAATAATTAAGATTGAAGATGACGGTGATTTCAAAAATAAAAAAATTGTTATAGCTCATGATTTACTAGAGAGAGTTTTGAAGGAATGTGAGATTAAAAAATTCGAGAAACTTGACAAGTTATCAGGCAAAGAATTTAAAGATATAATTTGTAGCCACCCTTTAGAAAAAGAAGGTTACACTCACGATATTCCAATGTTAGAGGCGAATTTTGTTACAACAGAGCAAGGTTCCGGAATAGTTCATTGTGCACCAAGTCATGGACCTGACGATTTTAACTTATGTATTAATAATGGAATTCAGGCAGTTGAAACAGTTGATAACGATGGAAAATATACAAAGAATATTCTGAATTACGAGGGAATACATGTTTTTAAAGCAAATCCAATCATTATTGAAAGTTTAAAAAAAAATAACAGATTACTTTTTAATGGAAAATTAAACCATACTTACCCTCACTCTTGGAGGTCAAAGGCGCCATTAATTCACAGAGCAACTCCTCAGTGGTTTATATCTATGGAAAGCCACGGACTTAGAAAAAAAGCATTAGTTGCAATTGATAAAACCGAATTTTATCCTAACAAAGGTAAGGAGAGACTTAAGTCAATGATAGAAACTAGACCAGATTGGTGTGTTTCTAGACAGAGAGTTTGGGGAGTTCCACTGCCTATATTTATCTCTAAAAAAGATGAGAAGGTTTTAGTTGATGAGGAAGTCTTTAACAACATTGCTAATATTTTTGAAAAGGAGGGTTCAGATTGTTGGTTTGAAAATAACAAACAAAAGTTTCTTGGAAAAAAATATAATGAAAATGATTTTTACCAAACAACAGATATTGTAGAAGTATGGTTTGATAGCGGTTCTACTCACTCCTTTGTATTAGAACAAAGAGAAGATTTAAAATGGCCCGCATCTCTTTACCTTGAGGGTTCTGATCAGCATAGAGGTTGGTTTCACTCTTCTCTTTTAGAGTCTTGTGGCACAAGAGGTGAAGCACCTTTTGAAGCTATTTTATCACATGGGTTTGTTGTAGATGGAAAAGGTCTTAAAATGTCAAAATCTCTTGGAAATGTAATTTCGCCTGAAGAAATCTTAAAAAAATATGGTGCAGATATTCTTAGGATTTGGGTTGCAGCTTCAAATTATGCTGAGGATTTAAGGATAGATCATAAAATTTTGGAACAGCATGCTGACGCTTATAGAAAACTTAGAAATACATTCAGATATTTATTAGGTAATTTAAACGATGAATTAAATGAAATTGATTTAGATAAAATCAAAGTTGATACATTGCCAGAGCTTGAACAACTTATGCTTCACAAATTATATAATTTGAATGAAAGCTTTATGAAACATTTCAATTCTTATAATATTCATCTTATTTATAAAGAATTACTAAATTTTTGCACTGTTGATCTCTCGTCTTTTTATTTTGATATTAGAAAAGATACTTTGTACTGTGATGAAAAAAATTCAAAAAAAAGAAAAGATTGTCAGTTACTACTCAATATAATACTAGATAGTTTACTAAAGTGGTTTGCTCCCATATTATCTTTCACTACTGAAGAAATATTTAAGTTAGTAAATAAAAAAGATAGCGAAAAGAGTATTCATTTGAAAAAATTAAATGTATTTCCTCAATCATGGCATAATACGAAGCTAGAGCAAAACTGGCAGAGAATAATTGACATTAGAAATGAAGTTAACTCAAGTATTGAGACTATGCGAGCTGAAAAAATTATAGGATCGAGTTTAGAAGCGAATATTGAAATAGCGTTAGATGATGAAAATTATAATCTGGGAAAAAACTACGATTTTTCAGAAATTTGCATTACCTCATCAGCAAAAATAACTAAAGCAAAAGAAAAGGAAAATCCAATTAAAGTAAATACTGTTAAAGCAGAAGGACAAAAATGTTCAGTTTGTTGGAAAATTAATAAAAATGGATGTGAAAGACATTCATGTTCTAATAAAAATTAAGGTGAATAAATTTTTACTTAACTCTACATTTGTTCTTATTCTTTTTTTAATAGACAGATTTTCCAAAGTTTACGTAATTGAGCTTGTAGAAAAAACTGAGATTTCAGAAATATATATTACTTCTTTTTTAAACTCATATTTAGTTTGGAATACCGGAATAGCTTTTGGATTATTTTCGTTTTCAAATGAATTTACATATGATTTATTTACAGCGCTTATTATTTTAGTAAATTTAATAATTATTTATTTAGCAACTGTCACCAAAGACTTTAGAAGATATTTTTTTTTATTAATTTTGGGCGGGTCTTTCGGAAATCTCTTTGATAGGCTTTTTTATGGATCGGTACCAGATTTTATTGATTTTCACATAGGTAATTTTCACTGGTTTATATTCAACATAGCTGATATCTTTATAACTGTGGGTGTTATTTGCCTTATTTTAGCTGAACTATTATATAAAAAAGAAATAAATGAATAAAAATTATTTTTTTCTATTAACGTTACTTTTTCTTTGTTCATGCCAAAATGTTAAAGATGCTTTGAGTGGAAAGAAATATGAAAACAGTGATGAGTTTTTAGTTATAAAAAAAAATCCATTAGTTTTACCGCCAAATTTTAATGATCTTCCGACGCCCAAAGATATAGCAGAAACCACTCAAATTGAAAAAGTTGAAAATGAAATAGAAGATCTTTTGAGTTCAATCAAAGATGAAGAAGAAATAAAAGAATCATCGTCCTCTAACGACACAGAAAGTTTTGTTTTAGAAAAAATAAAAGATTAATGTTTTCTAAAAAAATAAGAATAACCTGTTTTAATTTTAAAAAAAGAAGTAGCAAAAATTTAAAAAAACTCTTTTCTGAAATTTTACAAAAAAAAGAATTTGGCTGCAAAGTAATTGATACCTTTTCAAATAAGTATGAGTATTCATTTAATAAAAAACAAATCTCAAAATTTAAAAAGTATAAAACAATTAGTATTTTCGGATTAGGTGGCTCTTCTTTGTGTATAAAAACCATTTACGATTTTTTAAGATTAAAAATCAAAAAAAAAGTTTATTTTTTTGACAACCTAAATGTGCATGTTCCTAAAATAGCTAAAAATAAAAATCTAGATATTATTATCTCCAAATCAGGCTCAACTCTCGAGACAATTATAAATCAGAATATCTTCTCTAATAGCAAAAAGTTATTTATAACAGAAAATAAAAAAAGCTACTTGATGGATCTGGCTTTAAAATTAAAATCCGAAGTTATTGAACATCGAAACTTTGTTGGAGGAAGATATTCAGCTTTGTCTGAGGTTGGAATGTTGCCAGCTGAACTTTTAGGTTTAAAAAGTGAAAAATTCAAAAAGTTTGATAGTCTGATAAAAAATAAAAATTTTACAAATACATTGATTAATAACGTTGATATTATGTATAAATTTTATTTATTGGGTAAAACAAATTCGGTAATACTTAATTTTGACAAGGACTTAATTAGTTTACTTGAGTGGTATCAACAATTATTATCAGAGAGCTTGGGTAAAAAAGGAAAGGGTTTTTTTCCAATAATTTCAAACTTACCTAAAGACAATCATAGTTTAATGCAGCTATATTTAGATGGAAATAAAAATAATTTTTTTACAATATTTGATACAATTGATCACAGGACACCAAAAACTAAAAATAAAAATTTGTTATTAGCTTATAAATTTTTAAAAAACAAAAGTATAAAGTCGGTGATGATTGCGCAGAAAGATGCAATAAAAAAAGTTTTTAAAAAAAAAGGTCTTAAGTTTAGGAGCTTTGAAATATTGAAAAAGGATGAAGAGAGTTTGGGAATAATTTTTACATATTGCATGTTAGAAACAATATTGTTAGGAAAATTAATGAAATTAAATCCATTTGATCAGCCTGCGGTTGAGTCAATTAAAATAGAGACAAAAAGGATACTAAGCTAGATATTTACCAAAAACAAAAGTTGATAGACCATAAATCTTTGTATCAATTATTCGAAATTTTTTAGGATATGAGTCTAAATCTCCTTTTTTTCTGTGTATGATAATTATACCGTTTTTTTCCAAGATATCCATTTCAATTATATTTTCTATCAATAATTCTATTTTTTTTTCTTTGTAAGGAGGATCACAAAAAATTATATGAAATTTTTGATCAAATTTAAAAGTATTTTTATTTATTTTGAATGCATCAACATCAATAACATTTGATTGGTTCTCGTATTTAAGATTTGAAATATTATTTTTTAAAATTTTCAAAACTGGAGGATAATTTTCAAAAAAAAATACAAATTTTGATCCTCTAGAGATACACTCTAATCCAAATGAACCAATACCTGAAAATAAATCTAAAACTTTACTGTTTCTGAGATGAAAATTGATATAGTTTGCGTGTGTTAAAATATTAAAAATAGACTCCTTAGCCATATCTTTTAAAGGCCTAGTTATTTTATCTTTGGCCATAATTAGCTTTTTACCTTTACTCGAACCTGAAATTATTCTCATGTTTTAATTACTTTATAACCAATATCGCCTCTAAAATACCCATTCCTCCAATTTAATTTTTTGATCAAATTAATAGCCTCATCTCTACATTTAGAAAAATTATTTGAGGTTGAAACAAAGTTTAATACCCTTCCACCGTTAGAAACTATGCCAGCTTTTGTTTTTAATGTTCCAGCATGAAAAATATTTTGATTTTGATGAAGTTTAATTTTCTCTAAATCTTTTATTTGAATATTATTCTCAAATTTTTCTGGGTAACCTTTTGAACACAAAACAACACAAATACTTTTTGAATTAGAAAAATTTATATTTGATTGATTTAATTTTCCGTCACTGCATGAAACTAGTATATCCATAAAATCTGAGTTTAGTGTAGGTAAGATTGTTTGGCATTCAGGATCTCCCATTCTCACATTAAATTCTATTAAAAAGGGCTCATTATTTTTAATCATGAGACCAACATATAGGAAACCTTTATAGACTCCACCGAACTCGTTAATTGCATCTAAAGTGGGTTCAATTATTTTTGTTTTAATCTTTAAATCTAAGAGATCATTTAGAAGTCTTGATGGTGAGTAACAACCCATACCTCCCGTATTTTTACCTGTATCACCTTCACCAACTCTTTTATGGTCTTGAGCTGAGCCGAAAAATTTATAATTTTTTCCATCAGTTACTACGAAATAACTCATTTCCTCACCATCTAAAAATTCTTCAACTAAAATTTGCTTTGCAACACCAAATTTTCCATTGAAAATTTCTTCAGAAGCTGATTTTGCCTCATTAAAATTTTGACAAACATACACACCTTTTCCTGATGCCAAACCGTCAGCTTTTATAACAAGAGGAAAATTACTATTCCTCAAATAATCAAGTGTTTCATTTAAACTTTCAAATATTTTAAACTTTGAAGTTGGAATATTTTTTTTTTGACAAATTTTTTTAGTAAAAATTTTTGAACCCTCAAGTTTTGAAGATATTTTATCAGGGCCGAACACTCTTATAGGCTTATCTTTAAAATGATCAACAATTCCATCTACTAATGGTTTTTCAGGTCCAACAACTAACATTTTAATATCTTTTTCTAAGCAGTATTTTTCAACTTCAGAAAAGTTATCAGGATTTAAATTGACATTTTGAGCAATTAGATCTGTACCCGCATTGCCTGGAAAACAAAATATTTTTGACACTTTTTTAGACTTATTAAGCATATAACAAATCGCGTGTTCTCTTCCACCACTTCCAATAATTCCTACATTCATCTATAGTAATCTTATAACTTAAAAATGAAAAATAAATTAGCTAAATTAAAATACTTACCTAATAAGTTTGAAATAATTGAGCCGGGTGACCATGTTATTTGCGCAGTATCTAACAAGAAAGTATATCTTCAAAATCTCAATTACTGGAATGTCGAACTTCAAGAAGCGTATTTTTCTTATAAAGAAGCTCAATTAAAAAGAGAAAAAGAAAATAAATGATATGTTATTTCCATCTATCGTGTGTCCATATCCATTGAGATGGATTTTTTCTAATTTTGTTTTCCAACCACTGATTGAGTTTAAGACTAATTGAAGCAATGTCCTCATTCTCTTCAATTACTATTTGCTCCTCAAAATAAATCTTAAAATAAATTTTGTTATATCTCTCAATATGTACTGGTTGGATTTTACATCCAAATTTTTTTACAAATTGTGCCGGAATAGTCGTAGTATAAGCTGGATTGCCAAAAAAATTTATTTTTTCACCCTCGCGTACTCTCTGATCAATCATAATAGCAATACTAGTACCTTTCTTAAAAAACTTTAGGGACTCTCTCACTCCATTAATCCCTTTTTTAATTTGATTTCTGCAAATATATTTTTTACGAAGAGGTTCCATTATTGAATTAACCAATTTATTGTTTAATGGTCTGAAAATTGCAGACAATTTTATTCCAGCTTTTTCAATAGCCATAGCCATTAATTCAAAATTACTGAAATGGGCTGAAACAAATATCACCGGCTGACCTTTTTTAATTTGCTCTAATATTTCTTTATTTTCAATTATAATATATTCATCTAAAATACCTCGTCTAAAACTAGATATATAAGGATATTCAGATAGAATCCTTCCATAGTTACCCCACATCTCTTTTGAAATTTTTGCTATTTTTTCTGAAGTTAAAGAATTATCAAATTTGATTAAATTATTTTTAATTATTTTTTTTGACCTGAAAAACGGTCCAAAAGTTTTTCCAAGAAAGCAACCAAATTCTGAGGAGATTCTATATCCTAATAATTTAAATAAACCAAAAAGAATAATAATCAAAATATATTCAAATAAATATCTTAGTGATTTCATAACCTCTCATTCAAATATCTGTAAAATTGTTTTTCTTGATCAACTGATAAATCAACTTTCAAAAAATTAATGTTTTTTCGAAGAGGTTTTTTTATTCTAAAATAATCCTTCTCTGTTGTTAATAACTCACAATTTTTGATTTTTGCTAAATCCTTTAATTTTTGTAAATCCGACTCTTTATATTCATAGTGATCTGGAAATTTTTCATATAAATTATATTTAATTTTCAAACATTTCAAAGTATCAGAAAAGGTATGAGGATTTCCAATACCACTGAATATAATAAATTTCTTCTTCTTTAACTTTGAATAATTTTTAGGAACGTATTTTCCTGTAAAAATCTTTATACTTGGATTAATTTTTTTAATTTTATAAATAAATTTTTTTGATTCTTTGTTAGGATTTCCATTTATAAAGACAATGTCATAATTCTTGATACTATTTAAGCTTTCTCTTAAAGGCCCGGCGGGAATTATTAGTCCATTTCCATCTAATTTAAGAGAATTAAAACAGACTATTTTCAAATCGTAATTTATTTTTTTTTCTTGTAATCCATCGTCAAATATCAACATTTCTGCTTTCTTATTTTCAGCTTTTGAGATTGATAATTCTCTTGTTTTTTCAAAAATGACCTTATGTTTTGTCTCTAAAAGTTTCTTTTCATCTAAGTGTGAAGTATAATTTTTCTTAATTATATAAGTTCTTAATCTTTTTTTAAAATGATTAGCTAGATTATTCACAAGAGGAGTTTTCCCAGTACCACCTAAATAAATATTCCCAACACAAATCGTTTTTAAATCATAAAAATTTTTTTTTATTTTACTATTTTCGTAATGAACTTTAATTATAGGTATTAAGGATAATGGCAATAACAATATCGAAAATAAACCGATATGTCCTTTTTCATCCCAAAATTTTGGTTTATAAAATTTCATTAAATAACTTTTCTCAATTCATTTAAATTTTTCTTTAAAATTAAATCCCCGATCTTTTTAAGTTTTTTAATTTTTTTCAGATTATTTCTTTTATTATTTAATAGATTTAATGCTTCTTTTTCTAAATCTTTACCACTTTTTACTTTTGAGGATAATTTTTCCTTTTCTAACATTTTATAAACGTCTTTAAAATTGAAAGTATGTTTTCCGTGTAAAATATTACATCCAAACCTTAGAGCTTCTAATGGATTTTGTCCTCCTTTAGGTACCAACGACCCCCCCAAAAAGACAATATTGCTTATTTTGTAAAATGATTTACTTTCCCCATAACTATCAACTATATAAACATCACAATTTTTGTAATCTTTTTTGTTTTCACTATGCTTAGCAAATTTCAAATTTTTTTTATCTAACATTTGTGTGATTTCGCTAGTTCGCTCTATATGTCTTGGAATGATAATTGTGAATAAATTAGGAAGCTTTTTTTTATACTTTATATGTAAATTTGCAAAAGTTTCTTCCTCGTTATGGTGAGTGCTTGCAGCACATAAAACTACTTTATTCTTAAAATATTTCTTATTTATCTTTTTTAATTTGTCATCATGTTTGCTTATAAACTTAAGATTTCCTAATAATTTAATTTTTTTAATACCTAATTTCTTAAAAAATAAAAATGTTTCCTTGTTCTGAGGAAATATATAATCAAATTTTTCAAAAATATTTTTTCCAAAGTATTTAATGGAAAACCATCTTTTAAAAGACTTTTCACTCATTCTAGCATTTATTAATAAGATTTTGATTTTTCTCTTATTTAACTCAGAGATCATCGTTGGCCAAATCTCAGACTCAACAAAAAAAACAGATGAGGGTCTCCAATAATTTAAAAAGTTTTTTACTAAATGAATATTATCTAAAGGATAAAATTGATGAAAAGTCTTTTTAAATTTATATTTTTCAAATATTTTTGAGGAACTTAACGTTGAAGTTGTTATCAAAATCTGATTTATTTTTTTTATTTTCTCAAACTCTTGAATTAATGGAACAATGCTCAAAAACTCACCAACGCTTGAGCAATGAAACCAAATTAGCTTACCTTGCTTTCTCTTACCTTTATTAATAGAAAATTTTTCTAAAAATCTTTTAGAACTTTCTTTTCTTTTAAATATTCTGTAGATGATGATTAATGGGGACAGTACGATAACAACATAAACCAAAAAATTATAGATTAATCTCATCAATGCTTTTGGATTTGTTTTTCATAAAAATTCTTATAAGTTTCAGAATTTTTCAATAGATCATCATGCTTTCCTTCACCTATAACTTTGCCACCATCAATTACATATATCTTATCTGAATTAAGTATTGTTGAAAGTCTATGAGCTATTACAAGCGTAGTTCTGTCTTTAGTTAAAAAACTTATAGCATCTTGAATTTTCTTTTCAGTTTCAGCATCCAAAGATGATGTTGCTTCATCAAGTAAAATTATTTTACTTTTTTTTAAAATTGCTCGCGCTATAGAAATTCTCTGTTTTTCTCCACCAGAAAGTCTAATACCGTTTTCGCCGATTAAAGTATTCATTTTTTTTGGCAGAGTATCAATAAACTCTAAGGAAAATGACAATTTAGCGGCTTTATTAATTTCTTCATCTGAGGCGTCTAAATTAGCATATTTTATATTGTTAAGAACAGTATCGTCAAAGAGAGTCGTTTCTTGACTAACAAGAGAAATATTTTTTCGTAAAGACGATAGCTTTTTTGTATAGATTGATTGGTTGTCAATTTTTATATCTCCTTTTGTAGGATCATAAAACCTTGGAATTAAATTTAATATTGTAGATTTTCCAGCACCACTTAATCCAACTAGCGATGTCATTTTTCCACCTGAAATATTCAAATTTATATTTTTAAGAACCACTTTTGTTTCTTCACCATAATTAAAACTCACATTAGAAAATTCAATTTTTCCATCTTTTAAATTAATGGTATCTAAATTTTTGTCCTCAAAAATTTTTTCTTTCAGATCTATAATCGGTAAAATCCTCCTTGCACTGGCTAAGCCTTGATTTATTGTTATATTTAATGTTGCAAGAGATCTAACTGGCTGGTAAGCCAGCATCATTGCTGCTAAAAAAGAAAAAAAATTATTTATTCCTAGCTCATCTTCGATAATTAAATTTCCAGAATAAAAAATTAGTATTGCAATCATGAAACCTGTTAAAACTTCCATTATAGGAGAGGATCTTGCATAGATCTCATTAAGTTTTTTTTGCCTATCCTTAACACCCTCTAATGCTTGATCTGCTCTAGAAGTTTCATATGTTTCTTTTTGGAAAATTTTTATTAATTTGTGATTTTTAAAAATCTCGATTAGATATGTGAAAACTTCCCCAGCCCTCTCCATTGCTTGAGAAGTGACTTTAGTTATTCTTTTACCTAACAGACGTGCAAAAAAACTTGCTAGTGGTATCATAATTATTGCTACAATAGATAATTTCCAATTCTGATAAAACATAACTGACATAAGACCAATTAATGACAAAGAGTCTTTAAATATGTTTAAGATTGCAACACTAACTAATCCTGTCATGTAATTTACGTCATTAAGTAAATTTCCTATAATTTTTCCTGTGTGTTTTTTTTCGATGAAATCTGTGTCAGCTTTAATTAATGATTTCATCATATCCATTTGTAAAGCTTTACGAATTTCTTCTGAGATACCTATCATGATTACTTTTGCTGCGTATAGAGATATCCCTTTAGCGGTAAATGCAATAACTATAAAAAATGGAATTATTATAATTAAACTTCTATCTTTATTTATAAAGATTTTTTCAATTGCTGGATCCAACAAATAAGCTATGGACGATGTACTCCCCGCCAACACTAAAGAAAATAATAAAGCTAAAAGAATTTTAGATAGGTACTTTTTTGTGTATTCCCGATACAGTCTTTTCAATATTTCAATTTTTTCCATTTAAAAAATTTTTCCTATTAAAATGTTTATAAAAATTAAGAAACCTAAGAGATTATTACTTTTAAATTTTTTGATACAATCATTAGGTTTTTCTACTTTTAACGTATGAATTTGGAAAAAAAATAATTGTAAAAGAATTATTAATGAAAAAATAAAATAGAACTTACTAAATGCCATCAAAAGTCCAATTAATATTAGTGATAAGTAGAAAAAAAAGTAACATGAGAATATAAAAATTTTAGGGTTTTTTTTAAATTTAATTGATGTTGATTTTACTCCTATGATTTCATCATCTTTAATATCTTGAAACCCATATATTGTGTCGTAACCTAGTGTCCAAAATATGGCTCCAAAGTAAAAAACAATCGGGTAGATACTTAAATTATCATTTAAAGAAACCCAAGCCATAATCAATCCATAATTAAATGTAAATCCTAGAAAAAGTTGGGGCCAATATGTGAATCTTTTCATTAATGGATAAGAAAAAGCAAAAGGCATTGAGGCTAAACCTAAGATTATAGTTTTTTGATTAAACTGTATTAAAATTGCAAAAGCAAATAAGCAAAGTACTGCACTTAATACTAAAGCTGTTTTTACAGAAACTTGTCCAGAAGCTATAGGTCGATTTTTAGTCCTTTCAACCATTAAGTCAATTTTTCTATCTAAAATATCGTTTACTATACAACCAGCTGATCTCATTAATATTGCACCAAGAAAAAATAAAAAAGAGAACTTGTAAAATACTAAATTATTTCCTGAAAATTCGTAACCAATTGTTAAACCCCAAAGGCATGGCCAAAATAACAACATAAAACCTATTGGTTTGTTGAATCTTGTTAGGGTCAAAAAAGTTTCAAAATTTTTCATGATAATTTACTTGTAAATAACAAAGCATCGTTTCATAATCAAATTGATTCGTTATGGATATCGACTACACAGTTACAGCGCTAATGTTTCCCGCAATACCACTTATTATGGGCGTTTACAGTAATAGATTTCATACATTAAGTAATCTGATAAGAAAAATACATGACGAGCATGTATTTGAAAAGCACACTCCACCTGAATGGAAAAACCAATTAATAAATTTAAATGATAGAATAAGCGTTTTGAAGCTTACAATTATGTTTTCAGCATTTGGTTTCTTGTTCAATATGTTAACAGTGTTTGCGCTTTATTTAGATAAAATACTAGTCGCAAGAATTATTTTTGGATCTTGTTGTCTATCAATGATGGTTTCTATTGTTTTTTTTATAAGAGAAATTCAAATTTCAACTAAAGCTCTTAAGTTGCATATTTCAGATATGGATGTGCAGTTTAAGGAGTAATTATTGCGGGTCCCAAAATTCTTCTTCCTTCTAAATCTTGGTGAGCAATTGATGCGTCTTTCAAAGCATATTTTTTAAATATCTCAACTTTTACAGCTCCAGATTTAACCATTTCAAAAAGTTTATTTGACGCTTCGTCCAATTCCTCTCTTGTGGAAGTATAGTGTGCAATACTAGGTCTTGTGAGATATAACCCTTTTGGTGCTATAAGTTTTCCAACATCAACTGGATCTAATTTTCCTGATGCGTTCCCAAATGAAACCATTGTTCCTCGCATCTTTAAACATCCCAATGAATCTTCTAAGGTATTTTTCCCCACACCATCGTAGACCACAGGTAAACCAACATTATTAGTAAGCTCTAAAACCTTATCTTTAAAGTTTTCTTTATTGTAATTTATCACTTCATCACATCCAAATTTTTTTGCCAGTTTAATTTTTTCATCTGACCCAACTGTTCCTATTACTTTGCAACCTAAACTTTTAGCCCATTGACAAAAAATTTGACCAACCCCACCAGCTGCAGCGTGGAATAAAACTGTTTGACCTCTTTTAACTGGATATGTTTTGTGTAAAAGATAGAAAGTTGTTAAACCTTTGGTCATTAAACAAGCCACAATCTCAAGGTCTATTCCATCTGGCACTTTAACTAAATTTTTTGTTGGATAAATTCTATGTGTTGAATATGAACCAAGAGGTGCAGCTGCGTAAGCTACTTTATCACCTTCTTTAAAATTTTTAACACCTGGCCCAACTTTTTCTATAATCCCCGCACCCTCAAGTCCGATTCCTGATGGAAGAGGAACAGGATATAGTCCCGATCTATGATATGTATCTATAAAGTTTAAACCTATGGCTGAATGCTTTATTAATACTTCACTCTCTTTAGGTTCTGAGATAGAAAGCTTTTCATATTTTAAAACCGTAGGACCACCAGTTTTTGAAAAATTTACAGAATACATTTAATATTTTGCGAAAGTACCATTTTGATAATCATTTATTGCTTCAATAATTTCAGCTTTAGTATTCATAACAAATGGACCCCCTCTAGCTATTGGTTCGCCAATTGGTTTACCTGCGATAAATAAAAATTCGCTATCTTTTTCAGCTTTAACTTGAAGGTTCTTGCCTTGTTTTAACAATATCAAATTTGAGTCATTTGTTTTTTCATGATTTTTTTCGCCAACTTTAATTTGACCCTTTAACAAATAAATAAATGAATTGTGTCCATCTGGAACCTCGCAAGAGAATTCCTTCCCATTTTTTAATACAATGTGAAAATAGACTGGTTCAACATTATGGTTTTTTTCGGGACCTTCAACATCTTTGTACTTTCCAGCAATTACTTTAACTACTTTTTCATCATCACTATAAGTTCCTAGCTCTTTGTTTTTAATATAAATATATTCGGGTTTATTTTTTTTTAATTTTGCGGGCATGTTAATCCACAATTGAAACCCAAGTAATTGACCATCAGACATGGCAGGCATTTCAGAATGTATTATTCCTCTTCCAGTTTTCATCCATTGTACATCTCCAGATGACATTATTCCTTTAGCACCAGTGCTATCCTCATGTTCAAATTTTCCTTTAAGCATATAAGTGACTGTTTCAATACCTCTGTGAGGATGAGGCGGAAAACCTGCAACATAATCATCTTTATTTTCTGAACCAAATTCATCCAACATTAAAAAAGGATCAATATAATCTGCCTCTGGTGTTCCTATACTTCTTTTAAGTTTTACACCCGCACCATCTGATGTTTCAATAGATTTGACGATTTTTTTGATTTCAATATTTGACATAGTTTTAGTTTAATTATGTTTCAAGCTATTTCAAGTAGTCCTTTTAAATTTTTAATTTCCTTTTTTGGTTTATAATCAAGATTATCAAAATGAGAGTTGTTACGATTTACCCAGACAGCGTTGTAACCAAAATTACCACCACCTGATACATCCCAAGTATTAGCACTCAAAAAAATAACTTCTTTGGGTTGAATTTTATATTTATTAACCGGAAGATCGTAGACCCTTGAGTCAGGCTTGTAAATTTTCACTTCCTCAATTGAAAAAAGATCATCAAAAGTAGTGTCTAATTTATTGGTGTTTACTAATTCATTAATCAAATCCGGGGTGCCATTTGAAAGTATCGCGAGCTTAAGATTTTTCTTTTTTAAATCTGTTAAAACCTCTTTTACCTCTGGGTAAGGGGATAAAATTTTATAAAGGTTAAGTAATTCATTTTTCATACTTGTATCTATGTTAAAAACATTCATAGATTTATCCAAACTGTCTTCAGTTATTTGCCAAAAGTCTTTATGTCTTTTCATTAAACTTCTCAACCAAGTATATTCAAGTTGTGTAGTTCGCCAAAAATTTGCAAAGTCTTCCCATCTATCTCCTATTTTATGTTTACATTTCTCTGCCGCTGAATTCACGTCAAATAATGTTCCATAAGCATCAAATACTATTGCTTTAAAATTCATACTTAAATTTAATTTTTTATATTATACTATATTTTATGAATATTAGATTATATCACCCAAACAGTATAGTCGAAAATACAACTAAGTTGCTTTCAAAGGAACATGGTCATTATGTAGCAAACGTAATGAGACTTAAAATAGGTTCATTTATAAATTTTTTTAATAAAGATGGAGAGTGGGAAAGTGAAATAACTGTAATTCAAAAAGATAAGGTTGAAGTAAAATTTACAAAAAAAATAAAACAAGCGAACAATTCATCCAAAATTGAACTTGCTATTTGTTTAGTCAAAAAAACTCCAATGGAAACAATTTTACAAAAATCTACCGAACTAGGTGTAAGTAAAATAATTCCAATTGTTTCGGAGAGAACAGAAGTTAAAGACTTAAATTATGAAAGAGCAAGAAAAATAGTTATTGAAGCTACTGAACAATCCAATCAATTAAATCCTCCAGAAATTTCAGAAGTCAAAAAACTTAAAGACTTTCTAAAAAACTTAGATAGTTCCACTAAACTATTATTTGCCGATGTGAATTCCCAAACTATTTTAAAAAATGATAAGTTCAAAAAAGGAGAAGCTTTAAGTATTTTGATAGGGCCCGAAGGTGATTTTTCACCAGCTGAACGCGAGTCGATTTTGAAAGTTCCTGATGTGAAATCTTTTACTATATCAAAGAATATTTTAAGGTCAGATACTGCCGTTATAACCGCTATTTCATTAGTGAATTTCATCTATTTCAATTCGTAATTGTCGCATTAATTGAATTTGTTAATTGAATTAAAAACTGTATAAAAACGAAATAAAAATGCTGAAAAAATTATTATACACATTTGCTTTATTAATACCATCTACCTTGTATGCTAACGAACCAAAAGATTGGCAGTTAGGATTCCAAAAACCAGCCTCTCAATCTATGTATGAAATTGTAAAATTTCACGACTATATGTTGGTGCCAATAATTGTTGCAATAAGTGGATTTGTACTATTTTTGATGGCTTACACATGTATAAGATTCAGAGCTTCAAGAAATCCTAATCCATCTAAAAGAACGCACAATGTTGCTGTTGAAATACTTTGGACACTTATTCCATGTTTAATCTTAATAGTAATGGCAGTTCCATCTTTTAAAATTCTTTATTCACAAGATACAATCCCTAAAGCTGATGTCACGATTAAAGCCGTAGGTTATCAATGGTATTGGGGTTATGAATATCCTGACGAAAATATAATATTCGATTCTTACATGGTAGAAGAAGAAGATTTAAAACCGGGTCAACCTAGACTTTTGGCAGTTGATAATGAAATTGTAGTGCCAGTAAACAAAGTTGTTAAAGTTTTAATAACAGCAAATGATGTTTTGCATGCTTGGGCGCTACCATCATTTGGAGTAAAAAGAGACGCGATGCCTGGAAGAGTAAATGAAACTTGGTTTAAGGCAGATAGAGTTGGAACGTATTATGGACAATGTTCAGAATTATGTGGTATTAAACACGCATTTATGCCAATCACAGTTAGAGTAGTAACAGATGAGGAGTATAACACTTGGTTGGAAGAGGCTAAAATAAAGTTTGCAAAAGAGGAGATAGAAACTAATAAAAATAAATTATTAGCAAAAAATTAATATGACAACAATTGCTTCACAAGATCATTCACATCACCATCCAACAGGATGGAAACGTTGGGCTTATTCCACAAATCATAAAGATATAGGTACAATGTATTTAATCTTTGCAATTATTGCTGGAATAATTGGAACTGCTTTTTCCGTTTTAATGAGAATGGAGTTGATGCACCCAGGTGATGGAATACTAGGTGGCAATTATCACTTATACAATGTTTTAGTAACTGGTCACGGTTTGATAATGATTTTCTTTATGGTCATGCCGGCAATGATTGGCGGTTTTGGAAATTGGTTTGTACCAATTATGATAGGGGCCCCTGACATGGCTTTTCCAAGAATGAATAATATATCTTTTTGGTTGTTACCAGTGTCATTCATTTTATTACTTTCATCAATATTTGTAGATGGGCCTCCAGGCGCACAAGGTGTAGGAGGAGGCTGGACAATCTATCCACCACTGTCATCTAAAACTGGTCAACCAGGTCCTGCAATGGATTTAGCAATACTTAGTCTTCATATAGCAGGAGCATCTTCGATACTCGGTGCTGTAAATTTCATAACTACGATACTAAATATGAGAACCCCAGGCATGACTTTACACAAGATGCCATTGTTTGCTTGGTCAATTCTTGTAACAGCCTTTTTATTATTATTATCTTTACCAGTTTTAGCTGGAGCGATAACAATGTTATTAACAGACAGGAATTTTGGAACGGCATTTTTTGATGCACAAACTGGTGGAGATCCACTTTTATTTCAACATTTATTTTGGTTCTTTGGTCATCCAGAAGTTTATATTTTGATTTTGCCAGGTTTTGGAATGATAAGTCATATTGTTTCAACATTTTCTAAAAAACCAGTATTTGGATATTTAGGTATGGCTTATGCGATGGTCGCGATTGGTATTGTTGGTTTTGTAGTTTGGGCACATCACATGTATACAGTAGGATTGAACACTGATACAAAAGCATATTTTTTAGCAGCAACAATGATCATTGCTGTTCCTACAGGAATAAAAATTTTTTCATGGATAGCAACTATGTGGGGTGGCTCTATATCTTTTAAAACTCCAATGATGTGGGCTCTTGGTTTCATTTTCTTATTTACAGTTGGAGGTGTTACTGGTGTAGTTCTAGCTAACGCTGGTGTTGATACAGCCTTACACGACACATATTACGTAGTAGCACACTTTCATTATGTGTTATCACTCGGAGCAGTTTTTGCAATTTTTGCAGGATTCTATTATTGGTTTGGAAAAATGTCTGGTTATGAATATTCAGAGTGGCTTGGACAACTACATTTTTGGCTTACATTTATTGGGGTAAATTTAATATTTTTCCCTCAACATTTTTTAGGACTAGCTGGTATGCCAAGAAGATACGCTGATTATCCAGACGCTTTTGCAGACTGGAATTATATTTCCTCAATTGGCTCATATATTTCAGTGGTGGGATTAGCCGTATTTCTAATTAACCTAGCTTACGCATTTATGAAGAAAAAAGCAGCAGCACAAAACCCTTGGGGTGAAGGCGCCACAACTTTGGAGTGGACAGTTCCATCACCACCAAACTTCCATACATTTGAAGAGTTACCAAAAATTAATGAATTTGGAGAAGCGGAAAAAACAAGCACATAACTATTGGTATTAGATGACAACTATTAACTTTAGAGCAAAAAATCCCTCATTATTTGATACATCAATTTTTATTGAATTGTTGAGGTTAATGAAACCTAGAGTAATGTCATTAGTAATATTCACTTGTGCAGTTGGTTTATTAACTGCTCCTGGCGAAGTAAGTTTTATTAAATCAATTATAAATATTTTTTTTGTAACTCTCGGCGCAGGAGCTGCGGGCGCACTTAATATGTGGTACGAGGCAGATCTAGATAAGCTTATGACAAGAACATGTTTAAGACCACTTCCAACTGGAAAAATTAAAAAAAACCATGCGTTAATCTTTGGAATAGTCTTATCAATAGTTTCAGTTTTAGGTTTATATTTCTTTTCAAATTTATTATCTGCTTTAGTTTTACTTTTTACAATTAGCTTTTATTTATTTGTCTATACAATTTGGCTTAAAAGAAGAACACCACAAAATATAGTGATTGGTGGTGCTGCTGGTGCTTTACCACCTGTTATTGGTTGGACGATTGCGACTAATTCCTTGAGTTTGGAAGCGTTATCATTCTTTTTAATAATATTTTTTTGGACACCCTCACATTTTTGGGCTTTAAGCTTGTATAAAGTTGCTGATTATAAAAAAGCCAAAATACCAATGTTACCGGTGACTAATGGGATAGAGGAGACAAAAAAAAATATTTTTATTTATTCTCTTTTAATGCTACCAACATTGGCGTTGCCTTACATTATTGGTTTTGTAGGAGAGTTATTTCTTATCAGCACTTTTGGTCTTACAATTTATTATATTTTATTATGCTTTGCTTTATTAAAAACGAAAAAAGATTCATTTGATCTTCAAAAAGCTAAACGAGTTTTTGGTTATTCTATTTTTTATTTATTTTTAATATTTGTTTTGTTTTTAGTTGATAAATTATTCTAATGGAAATTGATAAAAAGATTAAAAAAAGAAATATTTTCACCGCAATAGGACTTGTGATTTTCATATTATTCCTATTTATATTCACACTATATAACGTCGGAGTATTGGAAAGAATAATATGATAAGTAAGAAAAATCTCACGCCTTTAATCTTAGCCTCGATATTTTTTCTTATGCTTGGATTGTCTTTTGCCGCAGTACCATTATACGATCTATTTTGTCGTGTAACAGGATTTGGGGGCACTACTCAAATTTCTAGAGAGGTGCCAAAAATAGTTATTGATGAACCAGTAAGAGTGAGATTTGATACAAATGTTCAAACTGATTTAGCTTGGAACTTCAAAGCCAAAAACACACTTTATGATGTAAAGCCAGGAAAAGTTTATAAGGTAGAATTTGAGGTTGAAAATTTTGGAAAAGATCCATCAAGTGGAGTAGCAAGCTATAATGTGTCTCCATCAACTTTTGGACAATATTTTAATAAGCTTGGATGTTTTTGTTTTGAAAAACAAACACTTAAAAGTGGGGAAAAGATGAATTATATTTTAACTTTTTATTTGGATCCAGAGATGGTAAATGATCCAAAAACTAAAAATATAGAAGATATTACAATGTCGTATACATTTTTTTCATCAGACCATTACAAACAATCAAAAATTAATTAACAATGAGTTCTAAAGATCAAAAACATGATTATCACTTAGTTGATCCAAGTCCGTGGCCAATCTATACATCTTTTGCTACTTTAATAACTGCAATAGGGTCAGTCTACTATTTTCACTCGAAAGTTATGTGGGCAATGTTACTTGGTTTTGCTCTCTTAATTTATGGAGCGTATATGTGGTTCAGAGATGTTGTTAATGAGGCCGAACATCAAGGTCACCATACCCCAGTAGTTCAGATACATCACCGTTATGGAATGACATTGTTTATAGCATCTGAGGTAATGTTTTTTGTTGCTTGGTTTTGGGCTTACTTTGATGCTAGTCTGTATCCAAGCGCTTTTGTCGGTGGAGTTTGGCCGCCTAAAGATATTGAAGTTTTTAACCCATGGGATATTCCATTAATCAACACACTGGTTTTATTACTATCTGGAACAACTGTTACATGGGCTCATCACTCTTTATTAGAGGATGATAGAAAAGGTTTTATCCAAGGTTTATGGGCAACAGTTCTACTAGGTTTCTTTTTTACTCTTCTTCAAATATATGAATATCAACATGCAAGTTTTGATTTTTCAGGACATATTTACGGTGCAACATTTTATATGGCCACGGGCTTTCATGGATTTCACGTGGTGATTGGAACTATCTTTTTAGCTGTTTGTTTATGGAGAGGAAAACTTGGTCATTTTAATAAGGATCATCATTTTGGATTTGAAGCCGCAGCATGGTACTGGCATTTTGTTGATGTAGTTTGGTTGTTTTTATTTGCAGCGATCTACGTTTGGGGAAGCTAATTTAATTGAGATATAAGTTTCTTTTCACAATATTTGTTTCTTTTTTTATTGCACTTTTTCTTGCTCTTGGATTTTGGCAGTTATACAGACTTAATTGGAAAAACAACCTAATTGAGGAAATTAATTCTTCTCTCATGAACGATCCAGTAAAATTTGATGCAAAAAAAATTAAAAACTTTCAAAAAATTAAATTCAGAGGAAAAATCGATAATAAGAATTTAATTTATTTATATGGACTGAGTGATAACGGGGAACCAGGTTTTAATTTAATTAAAAAAGTTGATATTAAAGGTGAAAACTTTTTAATTAATCAAGGATGGATACCAAGAAATTTGAAAGGTAAGTCATTTGATCTTAAACAATCAGAATACCTTGGTATTACAAAGTTAAAATCAAGTAAAAATTATTTTAAACCTAATAACGATTTATCAAAAAATTATTGGTTTAAACTTGATGATATAGATTTAAAAAAACATACTGGAAAAACATTTTCTCCTTTTATAATTTTTATTCAAAATGGGGAACAAGCAAACTCTTTTCCAATACCAAAAAAAATTTCATCAGATCTGCCTAATAATCACCTTAAATACTCTTTAACATGGTTTTCAATAGCGATATCAATTCTTTTGATATATTTATATTTTAGAAAAAAAAATTACTAATGGAATATATAAGCACAAGAGGTGATAATAAGAAATTTTCCTTCATTGAGGTGTTTCTCAAAGGTCTTGCTGATGACGGAGGCCTTTTTATACCGTTAAATATTAAAAAATTTGATGAGAGCAAAATGAACTCTCTAAAAAAATTAAGTTATGTAGATCTAGCTACTGAAATTATTTATTTATATACTGGAGATTTTCTAAGCAAAAAAGAATTAAATGAAATTGTTAAAAAATCATATTCTAACTTCCGAGAAAAAGATGTTGTTAGAATAGTTAAGTTAAATCATTTAAAGATCTTGGAACTTTTTCATGGACCCACTCTGGCTTTTAAAGATATTGCAATGCAGTTAATTGGAAATATGTATGAGCATCATTTAAAATCAAATAACAAAAATATAAATATAGTTGTTGCGACTTCTGGAGACACTGGTGCAGCAGCCATTGATGCGATCAAAGGGAAATCTAATTTAAATATATTCGTTTTACATCCAAATAATAGAATTTCCTCTGTTCAAAGAAAAATCATGACTACAGTAGAGGAAAAAAATGTTTTCAATATTGCAATTGATGGAAACTTTGACGACTGTCAAAATATTGTAAAGCAAATGTTTTCTGACCTTCAATTTTCAAGATCTATAAATATGTCAGGTGTAAACTCAATAAATTGGGCTAGAATAATTGCTCAATCAGTATATTATTTTTATGCTCATTTTAAATTAGGAAAAGAGAATGTTTCTTTTTCAGTCCCGACAGGAAATTTTGGAGATGTCTTTGCAGGATATCTTGCAAAAAAAATGGGATTACCAATTGATAAATTAATTGTTGCAACAAATGAAAACGATATTTTGCATAGAGCCATTACAAAAGGAGATTATATTTCAAAAGAAGTTAGAGAAACATTATCACCAAGTATGGATATTCAATTAGCCAGTAACTTTGAAAGATTAATTTACTACGTGAATAATTCTAATTCTGAAAAAACAGCAGAAATTATGAAAAAAGTTAAGCAGAATTCTTACCAAATTGAAAAGAGAGATTTAGATATAATTCAAAAAGATTTCTTATCAGAAAGTTGTAATGAAAAAGAAACTTTAGAAATTATTAAGAAAAATTATGAAGAAAATAATATGGTTTTGGATCCACATACAGCCATTGGAGTGGGCTCAGCACAAAAATTATCTTTGAATGATTGTATAGTTTTATCAACTGCGCACCCATGTAAATTTCCAGACGCCACAAACAACGCGATTAATAAACATGAAAAACTACCAAAAGAACTCCAGCATGTACTTAATAAAAATGAGAATTTTCAAGTACTAAAAAATAGTACGGATGAAGTAAAAAAATTTATTAAAAGTAAAATTTTATAAGTTTGCAGCTTCTTTAGCAATTAAATCAACTTCATTGTTTAACTCGTCAGTAGAGTGCGCTTTTACCCAATTCCAACTTATTTCAAATTCATTGGCTAAAATATCTAGCTCTGTCCAAAGATCTTTATTTTTAACATCTTGCTTGTTTGCAGTTTTCCATCCATTTTTTTTCCAATTATAAATCCACTCTGTTATTCCTGACTTAACATATTTCGAGTCTGTAAAAATTTGAACTTTGGTTCCTTTGGGAATTTTTTTTAATGCCTCAATAGGGGCAAGTAATTCCATTTGATTGTTCGTTGTATTTTTTTTACTTCCTTTAATCTGAGTTTTTTGTCCATTGTTAATAATTATTGCTGCCCATCCACCATTTCCAGGATTTTCTAAACAGGACCCATCAGTATAAATTTTAATCATTTAAGTATTCCTCAAATTTTTCTATAGAGTCATGGAACCTAAGTTTTTGTATATATTCCGATGGATCCTTTTTTTTAATTAAAATATTTTTAGGAGTATTTACGTAATCATAAGCTCTTGTAGCCAGATATCTTAAGGCAGATCCTTTACAAAGAATTCTCATACTTTTTTTTTCATCTTGTTTAAGTTTTCTAATACTTTCATAACCCTTGAAAAGCCTAAAGGCTTTCTTCTTATTAAACTTAAATTTATTTTTTGTTTTATTAAAACAAAGAGAATTTATACAAATAGCAAGTTCATAAGCTTGAAAATCATAAGCTGAAAAATAAAAATCAATAAACCCACCGAATTTTCCTTTGTGAAAAAAAATATTGTCAATAAACAAGTCCCCATGAATTACACTACTCGGTATTTTTTTTGGCCAGTTTTTGTTGATATCACGAAAACTTTCCTTCATTTCACCTTTAAGATTTTTAGGTAACCTCGAATTTTTTAAGTTAATTTTATTAATAAGACCATTTATTTTGAGAGGTGAAAAGCTGTTTTTTCTTTTTAGTTTTATTTTTGTTAATTTTTTATGCATTAAACCAATTTTTTTACCAATAACTAATAAATCTTTTTCCAAAAGTTTTTTTTTATCGTTACCCTCTAAGAAGGAAACTAGACAAGCTTTTTTTCTTTTTAAATTAAATATATGTTTTCCATATTTATTTTTAATTGGAGACGGGCATTTAATACCTTTTTTTGAAAGTGTATCCATCAATTTCATAAAGTAGGGTAAATCCTTATTATTAACTCTACTTTCAAAAATCGTTAAGACGTATTTTTTATTATTTGTATTAACAATATAATTTGTATTCTCTATTCCTTTTTTAATACCCTTTAAGCTTTTAATTTTTTTAAATCCAAAAATATTTTGGACATTAGAAATGTCAGCTTGATTTAACTTTGTAAATACAGCCATTAATTAAGTTTTCCTGGGACTTTAAAAGTTACGTTTTCTTTTACTATTTCGACTTCCTGAATTTCAACATTAAAATTTTCTTTTATCTTTTTTATAAAATTCTGAACCAAAATTTCAGGTGCTGATGCACCTGATGAAATACCTATACTATTACATTGAGAAATTTTTTCTAATGGAACAGAACTTTCAGAATGTATTAACTCTGAATAATCACACCCTGCCTTATTGGCTACCTCTACGAGCCTTTTTGAATTAGAAGAATTCCTACTTCCAATTACAAAGAACATATCGCATTTTGAAGCAATCTGTTTAACAGCTGCTTGTCTATTAGTCGTGGCATAGCAGATATCTTCTTTATTTGGTTCTTTGATTTGCGGAAATTTTTTTTTTAAAGCATTAATAATATCTTTTGTATCATCGACAGAAAGAGTCGTTTGAGTTACAAAAGCTAATTTTTCATTTGATGGAATATCAATATCCTCAACATCATCAATTGTTTCAACTAATTCTATTGACCCCTCTGGAATTTGACCCATAGTGCCAACTACTTCGGGATGATTTTCGTGACCAATTAAAAAAATATGGAAGCCTGCTTTATTTAAATTTTCAGCCTCTCTATGTACTTTTGAAACCAAAGGACAAGTAGCATCTATATATTCCATTTTTAAGTCTTGAGCTTCTTTTGGAACTTTTTTTGGCACTCCATGAGCTGAAAAAATCACTGGTCTAGTTTTGTCCTTGATTTCACTAAGTTCTTCTACAAATATTGCACCAATTTTTTTTAAATTATCTACCACATGTTTATTATGGACAATCTCATGTCGAACATAAACTGGTGACCCAAATTTATTTATACTTTTTTTTACAATTTCTATTGCTCGATCAACGCCAGCACAAAACCCTCTTGGAGCAGCTAAATATATTTTTAAATCTTTATTTTTCATTTTTTTCAATTAAATACTCTAATAATATATGCGGAAAGGTTAAAGACGCCAAACCTATAAATATTACTTTTAAAATTGCATCATCAAAAGCATAATAATTAGCTAAAAAATAAAGACTTATTATAAATAATAATAAAGTCATTATTGTAAGTGGTAACGCTTTTCTTATAAACTTATAAAAACCAACTTTAAAATCATTACTATCAATTTCATATATTAAAGAAAGAGAATGTCTTACAGAGTGTAAAAAACAAAAATAAATTGTAAAAGCAACTAATGGAGAAAGAAAAACATTAAGTAATATAATATTTGTCCAATCTGCAATCAAGAATCCACCATTGTTCGATTGGACTGTTATAATAATGTTTGCGATGAAACTTACAAATATCATTAGTATTAAAAATTTACTGCTTAAAAAACCCAAGTCTAAGTTCAAGATTTGAAAAATTTCATTGGTCCTTTCATTATGAAATAGAAGGGGTGCAGTAATGATTACACTTCCTTTAAATAAATACAGAAAATCGTAAACTAAACTTTTTGTGTTTTGTTCTACGCAACTATCCTCTTTACCAAAATGATATGAAGCAACCATTAAAAAAATTATTAAAACAATTTCTGGAACTATCATCCAAGTAAAAATTACTATCAATGAGACAGCTATATAAGCTAAGTAAAAGTATGACTTATTTTCCACTTTATAGATTTTCATTAATTTATAACCTTTTAGGTGATCAAGAGCTCCATGAGAAACACCTATGATAGATATTAAAAAGAAACAGATGATAGTTTGATATTGAAATTCTATTTGCTTATTTTCAAAATATTTTGAAATTGAAATTAAAAAAATAATATTGAATAGAAGTAAAAAAAACGAATATTTTTTATTTATTTTAAATAAATCCATTAATTGAATAGAGCCTTTATAAAAGGCCACTTTGGCATTTTTGATATTATTGATAAGTCTTGAAAAATATTACTTTTATTTGAGAGAAATTTTATACTTGTTTCCGAGCTAGAATTAAACATTTCAAAAAAAATATTTGGCATTTTTTGAGCATTCTTTTTCAGCACTTTTAAAAATATTTTATCAAGAACTTCATATTTTTTTCCGATATTGTAAGTTTTTAAACTATCTAAATTTTTAACAATATATTTACAATGTTCTTGAATATTCAAAAAAGTATATCCAGTACTTAATCTTGTCATTTTACCTGCTGTTCCGATATTAATTTTTTTTTCGCCGTTTAAATTTTTAGGATAAAATAATGGAATCTGTCCTTTTTCTTTATAAATAATTTTATAATTTTTAATCTTAAGAATATTTTCAATATATTCCTTAATCTGAAAATCATAGTCTTTTTCTGAAGGATCTTTCATATTTGATAACCAAGTTGTTTCAATTAAAGCTTTATTTTTTGAAAACGGAAGAGTGTAAAA
>CACHYX010000005.1 GCA_902584225.1 uncultured Pelagibacteraceae bacterium | reverse complement strand
TGTTATCATTTCATCAATAAGTAAATGAATATTTATTTGGGGTTTCCATTTTAACTCTCTACGTGCTTTTGCAGCATTCCCTAATAGTGTATTAACATCTAAAGGTCTTATGTAGTTTTTATCAACCAAAATTATTTTTTTTTTGTTCAAAACATCATAGCCTGTTTCGTTTAACCCTTTTCCCTTCCAGGCAATTTTCATATTTAGTTTTTTTGCAACAAAGTTAATAAATTGTCTTATACTATATTGTTTTCCAGTTGCTATAACATAGTCATCTGGTTTTTTTTGTTGGAGTATTTTCCACATCGCTTCTACATAATCTCTTGCGTGTCCCCAATCTCTTCTTGAGTCTAGGTTACCCAAGACCAATTGTTTTTGATAACCCATTTTAATTCTTACAAGAGCTTTTATTATTTTTTTTGTTACAAATGTCTCACCTCTTCTAGGACTTTCATGATTAAATAAAATACCGTTTGATCCAAAAATATTATATGCCTCTCTGTAATTCTTAGTTATCCAATGAGCGTACAATTTGGCAACACCATAAGGACTAAGTGGATAAAAATTTGTTTTTTCAGTTTGAGGAACATCTTGAACCTTTCCAAACATTTCAGATGTTCCGGCTTGATAAAATTTTGTTTTTTTCTCTAATCTATGAAACTTGATTGCTTCAAGTATTCTAAGTGCTCCTAGCGCATCAGCATTAGCGGTATATTCTGGCACTTCAAAAGATACGGCTACATGTGATTGAGCTGCTAAATTATAAATTTCATGGGGTTTTATCATCCTTATAATTTTTGAAACTGAAGTCGAGTCTGTTATGTCACCATAGTGCAGAAAGAAATTTCGGGATTTCAGACTTGGCTCTTGGTAAATGTGGTCAACTCTTGAAGTATTTATTGAAGATGATCTTCTTTTCACTCCATGAACAGTATATTTTTTTTTCAATAAAAATTCTGCAAGATATGAACCATCTTGTCCAGTTATACCAAAAATTAAGGCAATTTTTTTACTCATGTTTATCTAATATAATCTTTTTAAACATTTGTTAATACCTATTTTTAAACCTTAAAAAGTTTAAATAAGTAAAACAATTAATTTCTCTTTCTGATCAAAATCATTTTTCCATAACCTTTTTTAACAATAAATTCTTGGTTATTTGAACATTCATTAATATCAGGATTACAGTTGTTATATATTTTGGAAAGGTCCTTAAGTTTAGCGTCTATTCTAAAATGTTTTTCGTCAGTGAAAAAAAACATATTTCTTTCGAAGTTGGCTTTATAAAAATTTTGCTCATAAAGAATTCTATCAATGTTTCTCCCTATAAAAATTGAAATTACTATTACAAAAAGAGTAATAGTTTTGAAGGTAAAATTTTTAGGCACTTCATACTTTGATAGTAAATTAGACAATGGAATAAAAAATATTAGTGCAAAAATTATGTAGCCTCCGTATCTTAAAGAAGGATGATTGTAAAACCATTCTGCAAGTAATAGCATTATAAGTAAATAGTACAAAAAATTGTCGTTTATTTTTTTTTTGTACAATTCCTTTTTTTTTGCTTTAAAAATACCTACAAGCAATATCGATATAAACAGAATACCTAGAAGAAAATCTGACATTTTATTAAAAAAATATCTATCCATCCAATTTGATAACCAATAAAAATTTTGAATATACAAATCTTTTTCAATTTCATGACTGTACCCAGGACCACCACCTGCTTTTGACCACCATTGATAATGAGTGTTTGCGGCGCTTACTTCTGATTTTGGAATACCCCATTCTATCCCACTTATACAAGTCTGTTGCACTGGGTATAACAAGCACCCAGTATTGAAAAGATAAACTAAAATTACACATATGCCCATCAAGATTGAAAAGTATAATATTGGGTTTTTAAAAATTTTATATATTAAATAAATTTTTTCATCTTTTACAATATGGTAGATAAAAGGAATAATAAAAATAAAATATAGAATATAAAAAGATTTTAAAGAAATTATTATACTTAATAAAATTATCAATTTTGGTAAAATATTATTAAAATTTTCATAACTTCCCCGAAGTGAAAGAATGTAAATAAAAAATAAAAAAATGAGGATTTGTGCTGATCTATCTGTACCATGCTCTGCAATTCGGTAAAAGAAAACATTAACAAAAATGAAAGCGAGTAAATTTAGAAAAAAAAATTGATTGTTCTCCCTTTTGTCTAAATACTTTTTGATGTTTGAGACTAAAATAATATTTGAAAATCCTAAGACTAATATAGCGCCCATATGATAGAGATAATAATCTATGTATGGCAGATAAAATAATGAGTTTAAGTAAAAAATAGACGATGGAGTTCTAAAACCATGATTAAGTGGTCCAATACCAATTATCATTGAAAATTTATTTAAATAATAGCTGTAAGGAAAATGATAATAACCAAAATCATCATGAGTTTTAAAAATTATAAAAGCCAAAAAAATAATTGAGAAAATTGAAAATAAGAAAATATAATTTCTTTTTATTAAAATTTTAGATCTAAAATAATAAATTGATATGAGACCAATGGTAATAAAAATTATATTATGTATATATCCATGACTTACAAAAAAATGAGTGACGTAAGAATACAATATTAGGAAAAATATCCCAACCAAACCAACAAATCCTATTTCTTCAAATGACACATTGGTTTTCGTAAATTTAATTGCCAAGATACCATGACCTAATACTGATAAAATTATCAAAAAATAGCATAAAAAAAATATTAAATAATTGCTTACCATTAAAGTATTTATAATGTATTCATAAATATATTGAATTAAAATAAACCGTTTCTAAAATTTAAATTTTGTTGCTTTTGATTTTTAATCAACTATATGTGGTCAAATTTAGATGAGCGGCCTTACTTTAATAATACCAGCTAAAAACGAGAAAGAATCCTTACCAAAGGTATTGGATGAGCTAGGAAATTTTAATTTTAAGAAAAATATCTTATTGGAAAGTTCGGATGAGTTAACTATTGAAGCAATAAAAAATTATGATTGTAATATAATTTATCAAGACTCTAGAGGTTATGGTGATGCTTTAAAAAAAGGAATTGAAACTGTCGAGACAGAATTTTTTTGTATCTTTAATGCTGATGGGTCATTTGATCCAAAAGAATTGAATTTTATGATAAACAAGCTTAAAAATGACAAATATGACTTTATTTTTGCTTCCAGATATGAAAAAAATTGTGGAAGTGATGATGACACATTTGTTACATTTATAGGTAATTATATTTTTACTTATCTAGGAAAGATTTTTTTTAATTTAAAAATATCAGATATTCTTTACACTTATGTAATGGGCAGGACGTCTTGTGCAAAAAAACTTGAGCTGACATCAAAAGACTTTTCATTTTGTGTTGAATTACCGATAAAGGCTAAAAGAGCCGGTTATAAAATTTGTACAAGTAAATCATACGAAAGATCGAGAATTGCCGGAAAAAAAAAGGTAAATGCATTTAAAGATGGACTGAAAATTTTCTTTTCAATGATAAAATTATTTTTTAAGCTTAAAATTTGAGTTGTAAAATTTGTTTAATAAAAAATATCCTGAAATATAAAGAATAATTGAAGAAACTATTAATTTAATCTGATATATTGTGCTAATAGGATTAAGTGAACATATATAAACTACTAAAAAGTTTAAAAAAATTAATACTGCGCTACTAAAATTATTTGAAAATATAGTCGATAAACCTAGTTTTTTTTTTATAAAAAAGAAAACTAGTTGGTGTAAGTGTTTATTATCAGGATTAAAAGGTGAAAATTTTATATTTAATTTTCTGATAATAGAAAATAAATTTTCAAAACAAGGATACCAAATTAATGAAATATAAAAATACGGGGAAATATTGGGATTATTTTCATGTGAGTTGATTATAATAACACCTAAAAAGAAAGCTAATAAATATGCTCCACTGTCACCGATCATCAAAACATTAAAAACATTTAGTAATAAAAGCAATAACATTAATAAAAGAATTAAATAAAAAAATTGACCAGACAAAATTGAGTTACTGATCAGCCCTAAATTTCCTAAAACGAAAAGGACAATTAATGAGTATGAAATAAATAATCCGTTTAACCCATCGATAAAATTGCTGCCATTAATCAAAATAAGCAAACAGAATGAGGTAAAAAAATATGCAAACACCTCGTTACTTAAAAATAAATCAAATAAATCGATTCTAGATGAAGTTATTCTCAAATCGGTTATTATTACAAACAATAATATAGATATAACTTGAAAAAAAAATCTTTTTTTTGGTGAAACTAAAATTTTTCTATCGGAAAAAAAACCAATTAAAAAAATTATACTTAAAAAAGAAACAAAAATTAGGTCATTTAAGTAAAAAAAAACTATTGGAAAAATTAAAAAAAAACCTCCAGTTAAGGGAATATTTCCTGAATTTGAGAAAGATTGATGATTATCTCCAGTGTAATTTAATAAAAAACCTTTTTTTTTTATAACGAGAGAACTAAAAATCACAAAAATTAGATAAATATAATAAAAAATCATCTTACCTTTTTTTTAAATAATTTAAACTTAAACAAAATAAATAATACAAAGATTTAAAAATATTGAAATTCATATATTGATTATATACCCTAAACCCATCCATAAGTTTTTGAATAGTTGAAGAAGATAGAGAATTTTTTAAGTCAGACCAGTTTGTCAAATATTTGTCCTGGGCGTAAAATTTGTTATTTTTTTTGAGTAACATCAACCAGAAAACAAAATCCTCTTTTGTCACAAGCTTTGGAAATTTTATTTTATGATGAACTATTATGTTTTTTTCTAAAACGACAGTTGATAGACCAATGTCACAAGACTTTAAAATATCATTAATTGACAATATATTTCTAGCTTTTCTCTGGCCAATTATTTTTTTCTTTTCGTCAATAATATAGTAAGAGGTGTGAGAAATTTTGTGATTATTTTGTTTCATAAATGATATTTGACTTTTTAACTTGTCTAAACTCCAAGTATCGTCTGCATCTAAAAATGCAATATATTTTCCATTGGATCTTTCGATACCAAGATTTCTTGAAATACCAGCACCTAATTTAGTGTTATTTTTTATAATCTTAATTCTGTTGTCGGATTTTGCTATATTTTGTAAAAATTCAAAATCATTTAAATTTGTATCATCATAGATAATCAACACTTCCAAATTGTCATAACTTTGATTTGTTACCGAAATTAAGGTTTCTTTGATAAAATTTCTTTTTTTGTAGTATGGAATTATTACACTTACTAAGTCCATTTAGTTAGATTAAGTTTTAACTTTCTAAAAAGCTTTTAAGTTGTTTAGATCTGCTTGGATGTTTAAGCTTTCTTAAAGCTTTTGCCTCAATTTGTCTTATACGCTCTCTAGTAACAGAAAATTGTAAACCTACTTCCTCTAAGGTATGATCTGTGTTCATTCCTACTCCAAATCTCATTCTAAGCACTCTTTCTTCTCTAGGAGTTAAAGTCGATAAAATTTTAGTAGTTGCCTCACTTAAATTTGATTTTATAGCTTGTTCCAAAGGAGCTAAAGCTTTTGTATCCTCAATGAAATCTCCTAAACTACTGTCCTCTTCATCTCCAACAGGTTTTTCTAATGAAACTGGTTCTTTAGAAATTTTTAACACCTTTCTTACTTTCTCTAAAGGCATTCTTAGTTTTTTTGCAAGTTCTTCTGGTGTTGCTTCACGACCAAATTCACTAAGTATAAGTCTCTGAGTTCTAACTATTTTGTTTATAGTCTCAATCATATGTACAGGTATTCTTATTGTTCTTGCTTGATCTGCAATTGATCTTGTTATTGCTTGTCTGATCCACCATGTTGCATAAGTAGAAAATTTATAACCTCTTCTATATTCAAATTTATCAACTGCTTTCATCAAACCTATATTTCCCTCTTGAATTAAATCTAAAAATTGTAATCCTCTATTAGTATATTTTTTCGCAATTGAGATTACTAATCTCAAATTTGCCTCTACCATTTCTTTCTTAGCAATTCTTGACTCTTTCTCACCCTTTTGTACTCTGCTAACTAACTTTTTAAAGTCTGTAACACTTATACCTAGTTTATGACTTATCTCAGTGAGTCTGTTTCTAATATTTTTAAATTCATCTTTATTTTTTTGAAAAAAAGATTTCCAAACTTGATTGGTGCTTAAAAAATTTTTTAAGTTAGGGTTAATTTCATTTCCGATGTAAAATTTTATAAATTCATCTCTTGGAATTTTATTATCAATAGCTAAACGTAGTAAATTTCCTTCCAAAGAAACAATTTTCTTATTTTCAGAGTAATGTTTTTGGACTAAATTCTCTAAAACTGATGGAGATAATTGTAAAGATTTAATATTCTCTAATATTTCTGAAACTATCTTTTGATAACTTTTTTCTTTTGAAGTACTGAATTCTGAACTATTTAAAACACAATCTAATTTTTCTTTCTGATATTTTATAAGTTTAAAGTAATCCTTTGTTAGTTTATTTACCGTTTCTAAAATCTTTGGTTTTATCTCACTTTCCATTGCAGCAAGTGTTGGATTGAATTCATCTTCTTCTACATCTTGCTGAGTTTGTTCATTTTTTTCATCTTTTGAATTTTTTTCACTTTTGTCTTTTTTATCATCTTGTTTTTTATCTTTTGCATCTTGAGATGAATTTTCTTCTTCCATATAGTTTGTATCAATATCAATAATCTCTCTGACTAAAATTTCATCTTTTTGTAATTTTTCGTTCCATTCAAACAATTGAATTGCTGTTATTGGACTTTGCGACAAAGCGTTCAACATTACATCTTTTCCTGCTTCTATACGTTTTGCAATTGCTATTTCTCCTTCTCTTGATAAGAGCTCAACTCCACCCATTTCCCTTAGGTACATCCTTATTGGATCGTCACTTTTCTCAATCGTTTTTGGTTCATCTTTATTTGCTGAGTCTCTTTTTTTTAAAGATTTGAAATCCGATTTCTTCTCAACCAAAGAAATTTTTTCGTCTAGAATATGCAAAAATGCCTGGGCGAGATTTTCGCCAGATAAATTCCTCTTTCCTAGAGATTTATTTAATTCCTCGTGGGTTATAAACCCCCTATGGACCCCACGACCCATTAGTCTCGCAAACGATTTTGTAATTATTCTTTCCACAGTTATAAATATTTGGAAAATCCTATATAATGGCTATTTTAAAAAAATCCACGAAAAATTTTACTTAATTAATTAATATTTTGCTCTTTTTTCAGCCTATTAATTTCATCAAAAGTATTTTGATTAAAATCTTCAGCAAATTTTGATTCTAATTCTTGAATTCGTAGTTCTAAATCATGAGTCTTAAGTTCGTTCTTTATGTCGTTAAAGATCTCTACTATTTTGCTTTCATCTTTGTCGTTCTTTTGAACTATGTGTTTTATATTCGCGTATTTTTCAATTTGATCAAGAAGTTGACTATCAACCTGCAGGCTCTTAAGATCTCCACTTTTCATACATTCCAAAATTTGATCAAAAATTAATCCATTCTCTTTTTTGTAAAATTTTATATTTTCTAATAAATCAGGTCTTTGATAAAAGAAATTTAAGTTATTAATCATAATATAGATAAGACAAAACTCTTTTATATCAACTGAAGAAAAATTTTCGGTATCTTTAAATAGTTTTTTTGTTTTATCTAGTGGCTTATTAAAACCAATAAATGATTTATTCGAATTTTTGAAAACTGTTCCTGGAGAATGTTTTGCTAAACTTTCTAAAAAATATCCTAATATATATTTTTTAACAACGTTATCTTTAACTGAATTTGCTATACCTTTTAATTTTTTTTCAAGAGACGCTAGTGCAGAGGGGGATAAAGAGTTTTCTTTTTTATAATGTTCAAATATCAATTTGTGCACTGGAATTTTATTATTCTTATGAAAATCTAAAAATTCATTTTTTCCTTTTTTTTCAACAAAGGTATCTGGATCTTCTCCGTCTGGAAGAAATAAAAAATATATTTGCTTATCGGGAAGAACACTTTTTATTGAATTTTCTGCAGCTCTTATTGCAGCTTTATATCCACTTTCATCACCATCAAAACAAATTATAATATTATCAAAAAATTGGGTTACCATATAGATTTGTTTGTCAGTCAACGCAGTCCCTAAGTTTGCAACACAATTTTCTATTTCAAATTTGCTTAAACCGATTACATCCATATAACCTTCCACCAAAAAAACTTCATCGAATTTATGAGAAATTTTTCTTACTCTATCTAAGTTATATAAATTATTCCCTTTTCTAAAAAAATTTGTTTCTGGAGAATTTATATATTTTGCATATTTGTTTTTAGTATCAATTATTCTTCCACCAAAAGCCATTGGTTTGCCTGATAAAGAATTAATCGGAAAAACTATTCTATTTCTGAATCTTTCAACATATTTTTTTTTATTTTCATCATAATAAAATAATCCAGACTCGTTTAAAATTTTCACATCATGATTTTTTCTTAGTTTTTCATAAATACTTGAATTAAAATTTACAAATCCAATCTTAAATTCTTTAATAATTGAATTATTGATTTTTCTTTTTTTTAAATAATCTAAAGCAATCTTAGAATTAGAACTATTTAGTAATTCATTGTGATAGTAATCAGCATAGTCTGAATATATACTGGTGTATTCATTCCATTCTTTTTCCCTTTGCTCATCAACTTTAGAAAACCTATAAGGTGCCATTCCAGCTAGGTTAGCTAAAAATTTTACTGCTTCCCCAAATTTAAAGTTTTGCATTTTCATCACAAAGTCAAAAATATTTCCATGTTCTGAAGTACTAAAACAATGATAAAAACCTTTTTCATCATTTACAGTGAAAGAAGGAGTCTTTTCATTTTTAAAAGGTGATAGTCCTACAAACTCCTTTCCTCTTTTTTTTAATGACACATGTTTTGAAACAACAGTAGAAACTTTCAGCCTTATTTTAATTTCGTCAAGATACTCTTTTGGATATTTCATTATTTATTTAATAGTTCCTTTAGCATTGAACCGGCTTTCGAAAAATCTATACTATCAGAATAATTCTTTTTCAGTTCACCCATTACTTTACCCATGTCCTTAATAGTTTGAGCTCCGACCTTTGTAATAATTTCCGAGCATATTTTTTTAGTTTCTTCTTCGCTAAGTTGTTTGGGTAGGTATGTTGATAGCAAATCTATTTCTCCTTGCTCTATTTTTAACAAATCCACTCTTTTATTTTTTTTGTAAATTTCAACTGATTCGTTTCTTTGTTTAATCATTTTTTTTAAGAGTTTTTTAATATCTTCATCGTCTGTCTCTTTCTTATTTGGTCCTGATCTATTTGAAATATCCAAATCTTTTATTCCAGACAGAATTAACCTGTAAGTTGATATCTTGTTTTTATCTTTCGATTTTAGAGCAGTTTTATACTCGTCGTTAATTTTTTCTTTAATGGACATTTTTATATTACTTAACTTAAAGATTTTTTCTTAAAAGAAAAATTGTTTTTTTTTTTAAATTTTGTATTAGTTCAGTTGCTTAACTCGAGCTTTTATTGTATTAACCTTTAACTCATGAGTTGTAATTGAACAAAAAACAAAAAGTAAACTCAAAAAAAAAATCAAATTTTAACCCGGGTATTTTAGTTCTTGAAAATAAATCAATTTTTAATGGAATTGGTATTGGTTATGAAGGCACTGCTACAGGAGAAGTTTGTTTTAATACTTCAATAACCGGTTACCAAGAAATAATTTCAGATCCCTCTTATGCGGGACAAATTATTAATTTTACCTTTCCCCACATTGGAAATGTTGGGGCCAATAAGCAAGATAATGAATCTGAAAAAGTCTGGACTAGAGGAGTGATTTTCAATTCAGAAATAACTAATCCCTCAAACTACAGATCACTCATTGAGTTGGATTTGTGGCTTAAAAAAAATAAAATTGTAGGTTTAACTGGTTTAGATACTAGAAGCTTAACAAATTTTATAAGAGATAAGGGAGCGCCAAGGGGAACAATTTCCCACATAAAAAAAGGTGTTTTTCCAGTAAAGAAACTTATTAATAAAACATTAAAATGGCCAGGTCTCAACGGTCTGGATTTAGCAAAAACAGTTTCTACTAAAAATAAATTTACTTGGAGGGGATTGCAAACATGGACAAAAGAAGATGGTTTTAAAAAAACGAAAAAAAAGAAATTTAGAGTAGTTGCAATTGATTATGGAATTAAAACAAACATTTTAAGATATTTTTCAAATTTTTATTGTGATGTGATAGTTGTGCCGTGTGATGCTTCAGCTGAATATATCATGACACTTAAACCAAGTGGAATTTTTTTGTCAAATGGCCCTGGTGATCCTGCGGCGACAGGGAAATATGCAATTAAAATCATAAAAAATCTTATAAAAAAAGGTTTACCAGTTTTTGGAATTTGTCTTGGACATCAATTATTAGCTCTTGCTCTAGGTGGTAAAACAAAAAAAATGAAGCTTGGACATAGGGGCGCGAACCATCCTGTCAAAAACATAAAAAATAATAAAGTTGAAATAACCAGTCAAAATCATGGATTTGAAGTTACCAAAAATAATTTACCGCCTAAAATCGAAATTACACATAAATCATTATTTGACAGCAGTATTGAAGGCATCAAGTTAAAAAATAAACCAGTTTTTTCAGTACAGTATCACCCTGAATCAAATCCAGGTCCTCAAGACAGTCATTATCTATTTAATAACTTTATTATGGAAGTAAAAAAATATGCCAAAAAGAAAAGACATTAAAAAAATTTTGGTAATTGGTGCTGGGCCAATCATTATAGGTCAAGCATGTGAGTTTGATTACTCTGGAACTCAAGCATGTAAAGCACTTAAAGATGAAGGCTATAAAGTTGTTTTAGTCAATTCAAATCCTGCAACAATAATGACAGATCCAGAAGTTGCAGATCAAACATACATTGAGCCAATATCCATAGAAGTACTTGAAGAAATTATCAAGAAAGAAAAACCTAACGCTATTCTACCTACAATGGGTGGTCAAACAGCATTGAATCTAGCTTTGAAAGCAGAAAAAAATAGATTGTTAAAAAAATATAAAATTGAGTTGATTGGAGCAAATTCTAAAGCAATTGCTAATGCAGAGGATAGAAAAAGATTTAGAAAAAATATGTCAGATATTGGTATTGATCTTCCAAAATCTGAGATACTAAATAATTTTAAAAATGCCTCAAAATGTTTAAAAAAAATTGGATTACCAGCAATCATAAGACCTTCATTTACCTTGGGTGGACTTGGAGGTGGAATAGCAAGAACAAAGAAAGACTTTTTTAAGATTGTAAAGGGTGGACTTCACGAGTCTCCTCAAAACCAAGTGCTCGTAGAAGAGTGCCTTGATGGTTGGAAAGAATTTGAAATGGAGGTCGTAAGAGATAAAAATGATAACTGTATAATAGTTTGTTCAATAGAAAATATAGATCCAATGGGAACACATACGGGGGACTCCGTTACAATAGCTCCTGCGTTAACACTAACAGATAAGGAATATCAAGTGATGAGAAACGCCTCGATTGCATGTTTAAGAAAAATTGGTGTTGAAACTGGAGGTTCAAATGTTCAGTTTGCAATTAATCCAAAAAATGGAAGAATGGTAATTATTGAGATGAATCCTCGAGTATCTCGATCATCTGCTTTAGCATCAAAGGCAACAGGTTTTCCAATTGCAAAAGTCGCGGCAAAACTTGCTGTTGGATACACCTTAGACGAACTTCAAAATGAAATTACAAAAGTTACTCCAGCATCATTTGAACCAACTATAGATTATGTAGTAACGAAAATACCAAGATTTACTTTTGAAAAGTTTCAAGATACTAAAGCAATTTTAGGCACCTCAATGAGATCAGTTGGAGAAGCAATGTCTATAGGCAGAAATTTCAAAGAGTCGTTTCAAAAAGCACTTGTGTCTCTTGAGATAGGTTTGAGCGGACTAGATGACATTTTTAATTATTCAAAAAAGGAAATAATTAAAAAATTAAGAGAGAATATACCTAACAAATTGTTACTGATTGCGGAGGCTTTTAGAAAGAAAGTTTCTTTAGATAAAATTTATAAGTTATCAAAAGTTGATCCTTGGTTTTTAAATCAAATTAAAGAAATAGTAGATGATGAAAATAGAATTAAGTTTAATGGTTTACCAAAAAACTACATAGAATTTAATAGAATTAAATCATGTGGATTTTCGGATAAAAGGTTATCTAAACTTACAAAATTAAAAGAGGAAGTTGTTAAAAGAAAAAGGAAAGTTTTGAAAGTGGTTCCAGTTTTCAAAAAAGTTGACACATGTGCTGCGGAATTTAAATCATTTACTCCATATATGTATTCGACATACCAAAGAAATTTTGCTCTAAATTCTGAGTGTGAAGCTAATCCAAGTAATAAAAAAAAGATCATTATATTAGGTGGAGGTCCCAACAGAATTGGGCAAGGTATTGAATTTGACTATTGTTGTTGTCAAGCTAGTTTTTCACTTAAAGATGCAGGATATGAAACAATAATGATAAACTGTAATCCCGAGACAGTTTCTACCGATTATGACACAAGCGACAGACTTTATTTTGAGCCTTTAATAGATGAATATGTGGAAAATATAATTTTAAAAGAAAAATCAAAAGGGAATCTATTAGGTATAATTGCACAATTTGGAGGACAGACTCCTATTAAACTCGCAAAATTTCTTGATGAAAATAAGTTGCCAATTCTTGGAACTCAATATTCATCAATTGATCTCGCAGAAGATAGAGACAGATTTAGAGATTTATTGATTAAATTAAATTTAAAACAAGCAGAAAGTGGAATTGCTAAAAGTTTTAACTCTGCAGTTAAAATAGCTCGTAAAATTGGTCTTCCAGTAGTCGTACGTCCCTCTTATGTCTTAGGTGGGAGAGCTATGGAAATTGTTCACGATGAGGATCAATTAAAAAAGTTTATTAAACAGGCTTTTGATGCGTCAGAAAATAATCCAATTTTAATTGATAAGTTTATTGATAATGCAATGGAAGTTGATGTTGATGCGATTGCAGATGGAAAAGATGTTTACGTTGCAGGTATTATGCAACATATAGAAGAAGCAGGAATACATTCTGGAGACTCTGCTTGCTGTTTGCCGCCAGTATCAATTAAAGAGAACATATTAAAAGACATAAAAGTTCAAACAAGAAAATTAGCTTTAGCTATGAATGTTAAAGGTTTTTTAAATATTCAATTTGCAATTAAAAAAGATGAAATTTTTGTTATAGAAGTGAACCCGCGAGCGAGCAGAACTGTTCCATTTGTTTCAAAAGCTAACGGTATCCCTTTAGCTAAAATTGCCTCAAGAATAATGGCTGGAGAAAAACTTTCTAAATACAATTTAAAATACAAGAAAAATAAGAGATATGCTGTTAAAGAAGCTGTCTTTCCATTTAATAAGTTTCCGGATAGTGATGTCCTGCTTGGTCCTGAAATGAAATCGACCGGAGAGGTTATGGGCTTTGATGAGGATTTTGGAATGGCAGTAGCAAAAAGTCAAATCGCTGCCTCTAATTCTTTGCCAGTTGGAGGTATGGCATTTCTATCTGTGAAAGACTCGCATAAGCAGGAAATAATAGGAATAGCGCAAAGATTAAAAAAATTTGGTTTTACTATTTCAGGAACAAAAGGAACTTCAAAAGTTTTGAATAACAACGGTATTAAATGTAAAACAATTAACAAAGTAAGTAGTGGTCGACCACATATCGTTGATGTTTTAAATTCAAAAAAAATTTCTTTGGTAATTAATACTGGAGGAGGAAATAGCGAATACAGAATTAACGACGCAAAAGCGTTAAGAAGAGGAGCATTGGCAAACAAAATCCCCTATTGCACAAACATGTCAACTGCTTATTCTTTTTTAGAAGCCATTAAATCTCTGAAAACTAAAAAGTTAGGCGTTAAATCTATTCAGGATATCTAGTCGACTTTCCAGTCAGTTTTAAAAGTTACATAGTTCACTTGTAGGCATCTTCTCTCTTTACGAATTTCTTTTTTTTCCATACCATGCCATGTACCTGGACCACTAGTGAAAAAATAACCATAATTATCTTTATAAGGCATTGTCTTTACTTTTTTCAGGTCGTTATTATAAAAGTCAGTTCCTAAGTCTTCACTTTCATTTGTTTTATTAACAAATAGCAAACACGACATTAATTTTTCTTCAATATCACAATGAGGTTTTAACCAAAAACCTTTCCTATCACATATGACTTCAACTCTTACGTAAGAATTTGACAAATCTTTACCAACAAGTTTAGAGACTTTTTCATGAGTTTTCTTACTCTGAAGCTCTTTAATCAATTTCATTAAGTTAGGGAATTCATTTGAATTATCTTTTGTTATGAAGCATCTAAACTTAAGCGCTTGTCCACCATGAGACAACCCTTTCCTAAATTCTGGAGCTCCACCATCGATTGCTCTTGTCCCATCATAATTCAAATCATGTTCAATGGGATTTGCAATATCGGCTTTGACTATTTCGTTAATTTGTTCATCAGTAAGAGGTTTGTCCAATTCCCAATGTAAAAATGGGTCTTCAAATTTCTTCGATTTATTTTCTAGAGAATTTAAAAATGACATTATAATTTCTGTTTTATTAAATTTGCAATTCTATTAGTTTCATCAAGTTTTTCATATTCCCATATTTCTAAACTATTATTTAAATTTTTTATAATATTTAATTTACTAAACAAGTCCCTAAATTGCCTAAACCTATGATCGTCTCTTTTTGATGGTATTTGAGCTACATATATTGGTTTTCCAGTTAAAGCAGCTTCGGAAATCATCGACGTCGAGTCACAAGTCACCACTAAAAATTTAGCGATGGACAGACCACTTAAATAAGCTTTTTTGTCAACATTTTGAATAACAAGATTTTCACTTCCAAAGAATTTATTCGCGTAATCAATGGTGTCAGCTGGAGTTCTCATGGAGGGAATAATAATAATTTGAAGATTATTTTTTTCAGCTAAACCCTTAATGTTTTCAAAAATCCTACTCATGTTCTTTTTATCGTATTTGTAGTACTTGTTAGGGCCTCCTAAAATAAGAAGTATTTGTTGTTTATTTTTATCAATCTTATCACTTAAGTACTCATGATTTTTTTCAATTTCTTTTAAAGTGAGATAATGCAACGCACCTTTAGAGCTGATAATATTTTTACCGTTTAAGCCATCATGTTCAGGAACAATCACATAATCGAAATTTGACAATGATACTTTTGGATCTTGAATATGTATATTTACAATTTTTTTAGTTGAATTCTTTTTAAGATATAATGAAGGTATGACACTTTTTCTTCCACAAGAAATTACTAAATCAATATCTGGTACAGTGAATTTTTTAAAAAATAAATTTGAAACAGGAGTTATTTTTGGGGGAAGAAGTTTTGCTAACAAGTTTATTTCAACTTTTTGGTGAATGTAATCAATGCCTAATGCTTTAGCCAAACCTTCGACTTGACTTATCATGCCATGCATTCCCTCTGTTAATAATAACCCTTTTAATTTAGACATAAATTACTATATAGCTTTGATATGAATCAAAATCCAACTAAACACACAAAAGTGTTAATAATTGGGTCTGGCCCAGCCGGATATACTGCAGCAGTTTATGCTGCAAGAGCTATGTTGAATCCAATTTTAGTTCATGGAATGGAACCTGGTGGACAATTAACTACAACTACAGATGTTGAGAATTATCCTGGATTTGCAAAAGTAATTCAAGGGCCTTGGCTGATGGACCAAATGAAGGATCAAGCTAAAGCTGTTGGAACTGAAATGATTGAAGATCATATTTCATCTGTTAATTTTAAGTCTAAGCCTTTTGAAGCTATTGGTGAAAGTGGTAAAAAATATACTGCAGATTCAATTATCATTTCCACAGGAGCTCAAGCAAGATGGTTAAATCTCGAGTCTGAAAAAAAATTTAGAGGCTTTGGAGTTTCTGCATGTGCTACATGTGACGGTTTCTTCTTTAAAGAAAAAACTGTTGCGGTAGTTGGGGGTGGAAATGCTGCCGTTGAAGAAGCAATGTTTCTCACAAAATTTGCATCAAAAGTAAAACTAATACATAGAAGAGATAAGTTACGGGCAGAAAAAATGCTTCAAAAAAAACTCATGGATAACAAAAAAATTGAAATTATTTGGGACTCAGTCGTTGAAGAAATTGTAGGAGATGAAAACCCTAAAAATGTTAAAGGCTTAAAAATCAAAAATGTTAAGAATAACAACATAAGTGATTTAAAAATAGATGGATTATTTATTGCGATTGGTCATGATCCTGCAACTCAACTGTTTAAAGATCAATTAAAAATGGATAAGGAAGGTTATTTGATTACAAAGCCTGACTCCACAGAAACAAATGTTCCAGGAATATTTGCTGCTGGCGATGTGAAAGACAAAATTTTTAGACAAGCTGTTACAGCAGCAGGTATGGGATGTATGGCTGCTTTAGAGGCTGAGAAATACCTGGCAAGTTAAGTATTATTTTAGACTTTCACAAAAAGATTTTATTCTTTTCATTGCTATCTCAAGCTTTTCCATTGAAGTTGCATAAGAAATTCTAAAAAAACCCTCTAGCCCAAAAGCTGATCCTTGGACAACTGCTACATCATTATTTTCTAATAATGACTGAACAAACTCTGTGTCATTTGTAATTTTTTTTCTGCTTTTATCTTTTTTACCTATCAATCCTTTGCAGTTTGGAAAAACGTAAAAAGCACCTTGTGGTTTCAAACAACTTATTCCCTCAATAGCATTTAAAGAGTTTACAACAAAATCTCTTCTTTCCTGGAAAGCTTTTGCTCTAACTGGGATAAAGTCTTGTTTTCCATTTAGGGCCTCAACGGCTGCTGCTTGACTTATAGATGAAGGATTGGTTGTAGACTGAGATTGTATCTTGGCTATAGCTTTAATAATATCTTTATCACCAGCTGCATAACCTATTCTCCAACCAGTCATTGCGTATGATTTGCTAACACCATTCATGGTAATAACCTTATTTTTAATTTCAGGTATTTGAGCAATTGTAAAAAATTTAAAATTATCGTAAGTGATATGTTCGTATATATCATCACTAAGTATATTTACATGAGGATTTCTTTTTAAGACCTGCGATAAATTTTTAATCTCTTGCTCTGAATAACAAGCTCCTGTTGGATTAGATGGTGAATTGAGAATAAGCCATTTAGTATTATTGCTAATTTTCGCCTCTAAATCTTTTGCACTTAACTTAAAACCCTGTTCCTCGGAACACTCTATAACAATGGGATTAGCTCCTGCCAATAAAACAATATCTGGGTACGACACCCAATATGGTGCAGGAATAATTACCTCATCACCTTTGTTTAAGGTCGCCATCATTAAATTGTAAATTACGTGCTTACCCCCTGCTCCGACAGTAATTTGATCTATTGTATAATTAAGATTATTTTCTCTTTTAAATTTTTTAACAATTGCCTCTTTTAAATCTTTAGTTCCATCCACAGCTGTATATTTTGTATCGCCAGCTTGAATAGCATCAATTGCAGCTTTTTTAATATTGTCTGGGGTATCAAAATCTGGCTCTCCAGCGCCTAAACCTATTACATCTTTTCCTGCAGCTTTTAATTCCTTGGCTTTTTGAGTAACGGCGATAGTTGGAGAAGGTTTTATTCTTTTTAAGCTATCCGATATAATGCTCATTGAAATATAATTTTATTTTATTACTTTGTTTAATATATGCAAAATACATATCAAGATTTAATTACCGATTTAGAGGGAAAAAAACCACAAATCAGTGGAAAACTTGAGGGAGGTAAGAAGTTTAAAATAATTTCAAATTTTACACCCGCGGGTGATCAACCAGAAGCAATTAAAAAACTGGTCTCTGGGGCTAATAAAGAACAATTTAATCAAGTTTTATTGGGGGTTACGGGATCAGGTAAAACTTTCACAATGGCAAAAGTTATTGAAGCTACGAATAGACCAGCTTTAATATTAGCTCCAAACAAAACATTAGCTGCTCAACTTTACGGCGAAATGAAAACTTTTTTTCCCGAAAATGCTGTGGAGTATTTTGTTTCATATTATGACTATTATACTCCTGAAGCATATGTGCCAAGGTCAGATACATATATCGAAAAAGAAGCTTCAATAAATGAACAGATTGATAGAATGCGTCACTCAGCAACAAGATCTTTACTAGAAAGAGATGACGTACTTATTGTTGCGAGTGTGTCGTGTATTTACGGATTAGGTTCCGTTGAAGCTTATAGTAAAATGACACTGACGCTCCAAAAAAATTATGAATATAACAGAGAACAAATTATTAAGTCTTTTGTTGCTTTACAATACAAAAGGAATGATCAAAACTTTTATCGAGGCACTTTTAGAGTAAGGGGTGAAAATCTTGAAGTTTTTCCTTCACATCTAGAAGATAGAGCCTGGAGAATAAGTCTCTTTGGAAATAAACTTGAACAAATAGAAGAGTTTGATCCTTTGACCGGTGATAAGGTCAGAGATTTAAACTTAATAAAAGTTTATGCAAACAGTCACTACATTACACCAAAGCCTACTGTAGAGCAGGCAGTGATAAATATCCGAAAAGAATTGGAGCTTACTCTTAAAAAACATAAATCTGAAAATAAGTTATTAGAGGCACAAAGACTAGAGGAGAGAACAAAGTTTGACTTAGAAATGATAGAGGCTACTGGATCTTGTGCGGGAATTGAGAACTATTCAAGATTTTTATCTGGTAGAAAACCGGGTGAACCTCCACCAACTCTATTCGAGTACTTTCCAGATAATGCAATTATATTTGTTGACGAGTCTCATGTAACAGTACCTCAATTAAATGGGATGTATAAAGGAGATAGATCAAGAAAAAGTACACTTGCTGAATATGGATTCAGATTACCTTCGTGTATGGATAATAGGCCATTAAAATTTGAAGAATGGGATTTAATGAGAACACAAACCATCTTTGTTTCAGCAACCCCAGGACCGTGGGAACTAGAGCAGACAAAAGGTAAATACATAGACCAAGTTATTAGACCCACTGGATTAATTGATCCAGAGGTAGAGGTAAGACCAGCAAAAAATCAGGTAGATGATTTAATGCACGAGTGTAAAAAAGTTGTTGAAAAGAATTATAGAGTTCTAGTTACCACTTTAACAAAAAAAATGGCAGAGGATTTGACTGAGTATCTCCATGAGAATGGAATTAAAGTTAGGTATCTCCATTCAGATATTGACACACTTGAAAGGATAGAAATTATGCGGGATCTTCGCATGGGTGTTTTTGATGTTTTGGTTGGAATTAACTTATTAAGAGAAGGGCTTGATATACCTGAATGTGCATTGGTTGGTATTTTAGATGCAGATAAAGAAGGGTTTCTAAGATCTGAAACATCTTTAATTCAAACAATTGGAAGGGCTGCAAGAAATGTCGAAGGGAAAGTAATCTTATATGCAGATAAAGAAACAAAAAGTATTAAAAAAGCAATACTGGAAACAAAAAGAAGGAGAGAAATTCAATTAGATTATAACAAAAAAAATAAAATTGACGCTAAATCAATTAAAAAAGAAATAAGCGATATTTTAGAAAGTGTTTACGAAAAAGATTACGTAAAAATTAGTGAGGGATCAAATATAGGTGGCAATTTAAAAAAACACTTGAAGGGTTTAAATAAAAAAATGAAAGATGCTGCATCTAATTTAGAGTTTGAGGAAGCAGCTAAATTAAGAGATGAAATTAGAAAATTAGAAAGTACTGAACTTGAAATTACTTTAAATCCTAAAATAAGACAATATGATGTAAAAAATAAGCTTTATCCTAAAGGTAGATCCACTCTGGGAATGCCAGGAACAAAGGTAACTAAAAAAAGAGATAAAAAGTGGAAGCACAAAAAATAATAATTACTGGAGGGGCAACTAGAATTGGTGCAGCAATCGCTAGAAGTTTATCTGGAATTAATAAAGATATAGTAATTCATTATAATAAATCAAAATCGAAAGCTGAAAATTTAAAAAAAGAACTAATAAAAACAGGATCAAAGGTTTATCTTGTTAAGGGTGATTTGGGAAAAGAAAAAGATGTAAATAAGATAGTAAAATTTGCAAAATCGAAACTAAAACACTTTGATTGTTTGATAAATAATGCATCAATTTTTGAGAACGATAAACTAGAAAATTTCAATTCAAGTAGTTGGGAAAAACATTTATCTATTAATCTTAAAGCTCCAGCAATATTATCTAGAGAATTTGGAAAAAATATAAAAGGAAATAATAACAACATAATAAACATAATTGATCAAAGAGTTTTTAAACTTACCCCATTTTTTTTTTCATATACTTTAAGTAAAACAGGTCTTTATACTTTAACTAAAACTAGTGCCATGAGTCTTGCGCCTCGTGTAAGAGTTAATGGAATAGCGCCTGGACCAACGATTAAAAATAAAAGACAATCAAAAGGTCACTTCAGAAGACAATATCTCTCAACCCTTTTAAAAAAACAAGTAGACGTGGAAGAAATATGTAGTGCTGTTGACTTTTTTATCAAAAATAGATCTATTACAGGGCAAGTAATTTCAATCGATAGTGGTCAAAGCTTAAACTGGCAAACGCCAGATGTCTTGAAAGGTAAGGAATGAAAAGAAGTAATTTAAAAATAGTAAAAATTAATAAAACTAAAAAACTTTTTAATTATGAAAAAAAAGTTCTTATAAAAGAATTACTATTAGATCTTAAAATTGGGTATTTTGACTTTGAAAAAGAAAAAAAACAAAAGGTAAAATTTTCACTTGAAATAGATTATGTAGATAAAGAACCATCAAGTGATAAGGACATCAAATCAATTGTAAATTACGCAAAAGTTGTAAGATTAATTAAAAAACTTGTTAAAAAAAAACATTACAATTTTCTTGAAACATTAGCAGAAGATGTTTTTGACGAACTTTTTAAAGATAAAAGAATAGATAAAATAAGCCTTCAAATAGAAAAACTCGAGATAATGAGAGATTGCTCTTCTGTTGGGATACAAATCTCAAAAAAAAGAAGTCATGATTAGTTCTGAAATTGGAAAAGAAATCATAAAGAAAGAGTTACCTTTAATTCCAAAACTTCCAGGTGTTTACAAAATGCTGAGTGATAAAGATCAAATTCTTTATGTTGGTAAAGCAAAAAACCTTCCAAATAGACTCAAAAGTTATGTATCGGAAAAAAATCATATTATTAGAACTGAGAGAATGCTATCTCAAACACGAAAAATTGAGATTACAACTACATCAAATGAAAGTGAGGCACTACTTCTTGAAGCTAATCTTATTAAAAAACACAAACCAAAGTTTAATATTTTACTAAGAGACGACAAATCTTTTCCTTTTATTTTTATAGGCAATAAAGACAAGTGGTCTCAAATAAAAAGACATAGAGGTAAAAAAACTAAGGAAGGTTTTTATTTTGGTCCTTTTGCATCTGCCGGATCTGCTAACTGGACTATAAAAATGATCCAAAAAATATTCCATCTTAGAGTTTGTGATGATACTGTTTTTAAAAATAGAGAGCGACCTTGTATTTTATATCAGATCAAAAGATGCTCGGGTCCTTGTGTTGGTTATATTGATGAAAGTGAATACAAGAGAACAGTTGATGATGCTATTGAGTTTGTCTCCGGTAAATCAAGAAAGATACAAAAAAATTTATCCGATCAAATGGAAAAAGCTAGCGAGAGTCTTGATTTTGAGAAAGCAGGAATTCTCAGAGATAGAATAAAATCGCTTAACATAATTCAATCATCTCAAAGGATAAATGAAGCAAACTTAGTTGAAGCTGATGTCATAGCAGCATATAAAGAGTCTGGACAAACTTGTATACAAGTATTCTTTTACAGATCTAAACAAAATTGGGGTAATCAAGCTTTTTTTCCAAAACATGATCCTGATGAAAATTTAGGTAATATTTTAAATTCTTTTGTCTCACAATTTTATGAAAATAAAAGTGTACCATCCTCAATAATTTTATCCCAAGAAATTAAAGAAAAAATTTTGATAGAAAAGACACTTACTCAAAAAGAAGGTAAACAAGTGAATATTTCAGTAGCAAAAAAAGGTTCAAAGTTAAAAGTAATTAATCAAGCAACAAAAAATGCAAAAGATAGTCTAAATAGAAAGCTTCATGAAACTCAAAATAACAGGGAACTATTTGAGTCAGTAGTAGCTAAATTTAATCTAGAGACAAATATTAACCTTATTGAAGTTTATGATAACAGTCATATTCAGGGAACAAATAGTGTTGGTGCATTAATTTCATATGGAGATGAGGGTTTTATTAAAAAAAGATATAGAAAATTCAATATTAAAACTAAGAAAAATGAACAAGACGATTATGGTATGATGAAAGAAGTTCTTACAAGAAGATTCAAAAGAGCAGTGCAAGAAAAAGAAGGTCATCTTTCATTTCCTGATCTTATTTTTGTTGATGGAGGAAAAGGTCAATATTCCGTTGCAAGAGAGACATTAAATGAACTTGGACTTCATGATATTCCATTAATAGCGATTGCTAAAGGGAAGTTTAGAAATAGTGGAAATGAAACTTTTTTTCATAATGGAAAAGAGTACAAGTTTTCAAAAAATGACCCTACTCTATTTTTTCTTCAAAGAATAAGGGACGAGTCTCACAGGTTTGCGATTAGCGCTCACAGAGCTAGAAGAAAAAAAGGTATAAGTAAATCTTTATTGGATCAAATAGAAGGTATAGGATCAATTAGAAAAAGAGCTTTGCTTAACCATTTTGGTTCAGCAAGAGCAGTGGAGTCTGCTAGTTTGGATGAGATTAAGTCAGTGGAAGGAGTTGAGGAAAAAGTTGCAAAAAAGATATATAATTTCTTCCACGAATGAAAATAAAATTTCCTAATTACCTAACAATTGGACGAATTATAATAGTCCCAGTTTTCGTTTTAACATATTACTTACCTGGATTTTACGGAGATATAATTCCGTTTACGTTATTTGTTATTGCATCTTTTACTGATTTTTTGGATGGCCTACTTGCACGATTATACAAAGAGGAGTCTAAACTCGGAGAACTCTTAGATCCTATAGCAGACAAAATTATTGTAGCAACAGCACTTATTTTACTCGTAATGGATGGAACAATAAAAAATTATGAGGTGATTGCAGCAATAATTATTTTAACTCGTGAAATTTTGATTTCAGGCCTAAGAGAATTTTTAGCAAAAGGACAAGTGAATTTACCAGTGTCAGGATTAGCAAAATTAAAAACTTTCTTACAGATGTTTTCAATATCATTACTTTTAACTGGTGAAACTGGAAATAAAATAATTAATTTTCAAGACTACAACGCTCAAACCATTGGAATTATTTTGTTGTGGCTTTCGGCTTTTATCACTTTGTATACAGCATATGATTATCTGAGAAAAGGCATTGATCATGCAATATCAGAAGACAACAAATAATTAAGCTGCAATTTTTTTTCTAACGAAAGATTGATAACTATCTGATAAATCCATTATTGTTTTGCAAACTTTAAAAGAATAATTTGATATTTTTGAAACAGGGGTTACCTCTGCTGCAGTACCTGTTAGGAAGCATCCAACAAAATCCTTTAATTCGTTGGGCGAGATTTTTCTCTCAATAACTTTGATATTTTTAGATTTTGCAATTTCAATCACAGTTCTTCTAGTAATTCCATCTAAGAATGAGTCTGGTACTGGAGTATGTAGTTCCCCTTTAGTATTCTTGAAAAAAATATTTGCACCAGTTGCTTCTGCCACATTTCCCTCGTGATCTAACATTAGAGAATCTGTATAGCCTTGTCTTTCTGCTTCGTGTTTTGACAAAGTGCAAATCATATAAAGTCCAGAGGCTTTTGTATCCCATGGTATTGAGTCAGGAGAAGGTCTTCTCCAATTTGATATATTTAACTTAATACCTTCAGTTTTAAGTTTGGGGTCGAAATAAGATCCCCACTCCCAAGTTGCAATGGCTACATGAATTTTTGTTTGTTGAGCTGATATTGCCATCATCTCGCTTCCTCTCCAAGCCACTGGTCTCACATAACCATTTTTTACATTTTGAGCTGATACAATTTTTTTTGTTGCGATATTTATTTCGCTTTCAGAATAAGGGATTTCAAAACCCATTCTTTTTGCTGAATAAAAAAATCTTGAAGTATGTTCCTCAAGTTTAAAAACATTTCCATCATAAACTCTCTCACCTTCAAATACACAACTTCCATAATGTAAACCATGACTTAAAACATGGAGCTTTACATCAGACCAATCAACTAAGTCTGAATTGTACCATATTTTACCGTCTCTTTTATCGTAAGGAATCATATTAAAAAGATTTATTTATAAAAAATATATTCCTATATATAATATGTCAATATAACTTACCAATTATGAAAAATCTTCTTTACCTAAAAGATGAACAATTAAAAGGTTTTATTGAAAAAATCTTTGTTGGTTACAGGGAAACATTTAACGATTCAAAAAAAGTACTTAAAAAATACAATTTAGGAACTGCTCATCATAAAGCTCTGCATTTGATATCATTTTATGATGGGATAACTATTACTCAATTACTTAACAAGCTAAACGTAACAAAACAAAGTTTAAATAGAGTTATAAATGATTTAAAAAAATTAAATTATCTTGAATTTAAAAAGGATACTAAGGACACAAGAGTAAAACATATTTTTTTAAATGATAAAGGTAAGAAAATATTTGATGAAATTTTTTTATCCCAAAAAAAAAGGATTTATAAAGCATTACTTAACTCAAGTTCGAAAGAAGTGATAAATTTTGAAATAGTTTTAAAAAGAATAATCGATGGAAAATTTTAAATCACATATTTTAGTAGTAGATGACGACGAAGGAATAAGGTCATTACTTAAACAATTTTTAAATGAAAACGGGTATCTAGTAAATACTGCTTCAAACGCATTGGAAGCAAAAGAAAAGATTTCAATTATAAAATTTGATCTTTTAGTCTTGGATATAATGATGCCTGGTAAAAGCGGGTTAGAATTTATTTCTGAAAATAAAAATAATTTAAACGCACCAATCATTTTGCTTACAGCTAAAGGAGAAGCGAGTGAAAGAGTTGAGGGGTTAGAAATAGGTGCAGATGACTATTTGCCCAAACCTTTTGAGCCTAAGGAGCTTTTATTAAGGATTAATAATATCTTAAAAAAAACTAAAAAAATTAATCTTAAACACGTCCTAGAATTTGGCTCAATTAAAATAGATTTAAATAAGTTGATGATTACCAATCAAAATAGTAATTTTAAAATTAACAATACTGAAAAAACTATTTTAGAAAAAATGATAAACAATCCTGGTAAAGTATTTTCAAGAATTGATATCGGTAATTTAATTAAAATCGATAAAGAAAGATCAATTGATGTAATTATTACTAGGCTCAGAAAAAAAATTGAGACAAATCCAAAAAATCCAAAATACTTACAAACAATTAGAGGTTCAGGCTATGTTCTCTGGGTTGAGTAGTTATATCAAAAAGTTACTTCCAAAAAGACTTTTTTATAGAGCATTACTAATTGTAGCTACACCAATAATAATATTACAAATTATTATATCGATTGTTTTTTTTGATAGCCTTTGGATTAAAACTAATAAAGGAATGACCAGGGCTTTAGTAGGCGAAATTAAATTTTTTATAGATGCATACGAAAATGAGGAATATGAAAAAGATAATTTGATTAAACTATTTAAAGAACATCATAATTTTAATGTGAAGTTTCAGACATTTGGGGATATTCCAGAGACAGATATGGAAAGATGGTTTAGTCCCATGGATAGAACACTGAGAAGAGAATTGAAAAATAAATTTAAAAATTATTGGTTTGATACAACTACGTATAAAGAATTAATTGATTTGAAGATTAAATATCTTAATGGTTATTTTGAATTTTTAATTCCAAAGAATAGAGTAACTAATACATCAGCCAGATTATTTGCGTTATGGATAACATTCCCAGCATTTTTGTTAATTACAATAGCTTTAATCTTCTTAAAAAATCAAACTCGCCCAATAATTAATTTAGCAAAAGCATCAGAAAAATTTGGCAGAGGTGAAGATGTTGAGGAGTTTAGACCTTCGGGTGCTCTGGAGATAAGACAAGCTGGTTTTGAGTTTGAAAGAATGAGAAAGAGAATATTGAGACACTTAAACCAAAGATCTGAAATGCTTTCAGGTATAAGCCATGACTTGAGAACTCCACTCACTAGGATTAAACTTCAACTTGCTCTAATAAAAGACGAAAAGATTTCACGTAAATTATCTGAAGATGTGGAGGATATGGAAAAAATGTTAAATGAGTACCTTCAATTTACTAGCTCTACATCATCTGAAAAAACTGAACTTTTTGATATTTCAAAATTACTAAATCATTCAATTATGAAATATGAGAATAACAATATTACTTCTAATATAGAGCAAGAGATTTTTTTTAATGGAAGAAAAAGTTTAATAAATAGATGCATAGATAACTTAATTAATAACTCCCTTAAATACTCAAATAAAGTTTTGGTAAATTTAAAAAAGATTCATAAAAGCTTGATAATTACTGTTGATGACGACGGTCCTGGAATAGCCGAGAGTGAATATGAAAACGTTTTTAAACCATTTTACAAAATAAATAAAGGAAGAGGTGATTCTAAGTCTAGTGTTGGTTTGGGTTTATCAATCTCATCAGATGTAGTGAGATCCCACGGAGGTAGTATTACATTAGATAAATCTAGTCTTGGCGGTTTAAGGGTTAAGATCTCTTTGCCTTTTTAATTTTTTTAGACTTTAAGGTTTTGATTTCCTTTTCTAGTTTTTCTATTCGTTTCTTTAATACCTCAGTTTCCTCTTTTGTAGAAATCTTCATTCTTAAAACAATTTCATCCCTTTGAGATCTTACAATATTAACGATTTCTTCGCTTAAATCTTTATAAGATATAATTCCTTGTTCAAATAATTTTGCAAATTTTTCAATGATAAATTTAGACTTTGACATATTTTTTTTTTTTACGATAGTATATCTTATATTTCATTTTTATAATGTTTGTAAATAATCTAGATCCTGTCGCATTTGAATTTTTATCCTTTCAAATAAGGTGGTATTCATTAGCATATATTTTTGGTTTTTTAATAGGTTGGTTTTATATAAAAAATTTCTTAATTAAAGATTTGAGGGAAAAGACTTTAGTCGACGACTTTATCACCTATCTAATTTTAGGAGTAATTATTGGTGGAAGGCTAGGCTACGTAATTTTTTACAATTTTTTTTATTATTTAAGTCATCCATTTGAAATATTTTTCATTTGGCAGGGTGGTATGTCTTTCCATGGTGGCTTGTTGGGTGTTTGCTTAGCTACTTATATATTTACTCAAAAATATAATTTAGATTTTTTTAGGTATACAGATTTGGTGTCCCTTGTAGCACCGATAGGAATTTTTTTAGGGAGAATTGCAAATTTTATAAATTCTGAACTTTACGGCAGAGAAACTGATTTTATTTTTTCAGTTAATTTTAATAAGGTAGACAATCTTTTTAGACATCCTTCACAATTATACGAAAGTTTTTTTGAAGGTATTGTTTTGTTCATAATTCTAAATTTACTTTGGAAAAAATTTTCAGAAATTCCTGGGGTAATATCGTCACTATTTTTAATTTTTTATTCTCTTTTTAGATTTATAATTGAGTTTACAAGGGAACCAGATGCTCATCTAGGTGTCTTAATGAATATTTTTACATACGGGCAAATGTTATCAATTGCATTTTTTATTTCTGGAGTAATACTTTTTAAATTAGTAAAAAAATGATCACTAAGGCTCAATCACTAGATAATTTTATTGATAAATCTCTTTATGAAAAAAATAAAGGTTATTATCAAAGAAAAATGGAATTTGGTCGAAGAGGAGATTTTATTACATCTCCAGGAATTTCAAAACTTTTTTCTGAAATGATTGCTATTTGGATTGTATCATTTTGGGAAAATTTAAATAAACCAGAAAAAATCAATTTAGTAGAATTGGGTGCAGGAAATGGGGAACTCATAGAAGTCTTAATTAATACATTGAATAAATTGGAAATTGTAAAAGATAAATTCAAATTTTTTATTTTTGAAAAAAGTGTGTCTCTTAAAAAATTACAAAAAGAAAAATTTTCAAAAAGTGTTAAGTGGTTAGATAATTTTGATAAATTGCCAAATTCTCCAACTATATTTTTGGCTAATGAATTTTTTGATGCTTTGCCAATAAAGCAGTTTATTAAAATAAATGAAGAATGGTATGAAAATTTTGTATTATTAAATAAAAGTGGAAAATTCTCTCTTGAGAAGAAAAAAGTTACTAAAAAAAAAATGGAGAAAATTTTCAATCAAGGGATAGACGAAAATCAAAATTTTATAGAATTTTCACCTTTAATGGTCAAATATCTAAAAAGTATTTGTAAAAAAATAAAATCTTCTACGGGAGGTATTTTATTAATTGATTATGGTACCTCTGAAAAAAAAATGTACGATAGTTTACAAGGGATTAAAAATCATAAAAAAGTAAATATTTTTGATGACTACCAAAATATTGATATAACTCATCATATAAATTTTAACTTTATCGAACAAATTGTTAATTTAAATGGATTAAAAGTTGGTGGTATTACTAATCAAGGAAGTTTTTTAAAAAACATGGGAATAAATTTAAGAGCTGAAATAATATCGAAAAAAATGAGTTTCCTAAAAAAAACGGATCTTTACACAAGAATAAGAAGGCTTACACACAAAGATGAGATGGGTGAGTTGTTTAAAGTAATGTTTGTAACAAAGAAAGATAACAACTTTAAGACAGGGTTTAATGACATTAAAATCTAAAAAATTAGTAAAGTTTAAAAATATCACACATGGTTTTTTTGGAAAAAAAGGAGGAGTATCAAATGGAATTTATAGTGCCTTAAATTGTGGTCCTGGTTCTAATGATAAAATTTCTAATGTTAAAAAAAATTTAAAAATTGTTTCGAAAAAGTTTAAGGTTTCTCCAAAAAACCTAATATTGCTTAAACAAACACATAGTAACAAATGTCACTTTATTTTGAAAAGACCCTCAAAAAAACTCGTTGGTGATGGCTTGATTACCTCAAAAAAAAATTTAGCTTTGGGTATTTTAACCGCTGATTGTGCTCCAGTTCTTATTTATGACAAAAAATTGCCAATGATTGCAGCTATCCATGTTGGCTGGAAGGGTGCTTTTAAAAATATTCTGAAAAAGTGTATAAAATTTATGATTAAAAAAGGCTCTGAAAACAAAAATATTTCTGCAGTAATAGGTCCATCGATATTTAGAGAAAACTATGAAGTGAAAAAAGAATTTATGAAAAGATTTTTAAACCTTAATGATCGAAATCGTAAATTTTTTTACTTTAAAAAAACTAGAATTTTTTTTGATTTAAAAAAATTTATTAAATCTCAACTAAGATCATTAAAAATAAGTAATATAGATATAATTAACAAAGATACTTTTAAAAACAGGACTGAGTTTTTTAGTGCAAGGAGGGCTTTAAAAAATAAAGAAGATGATTATGGTAGAAATATATCTATAATTATGCTTAAATAACTTTTTTCTAAAAATGAAGATTCTCACAGGAAATAGCAATAAAAATCTCAGTTCAAAAATTGCAAAATATCTAAAAGAAAAACTTGTAAATTCAAACATAAGAAAATTTAAAGACGGTGAAATTTATGTTGAGATAAATGAAAATATAAGAGGCAATAATATTTTTTTCATTCAGTCAGTATCTTCCCCAGCAAATGACAATTTGATGGAAATGTTGCTTTGCATAGATGCTCTTAAAAGATCTTCTGCAAAAAATATTACAGCCGTAATACCTTATTTTGGTTACGCTAGACAAGATAGAAAAGTGGTGCCTAGAACCTCTATTTCTGCAAAATTGGTTTCGAACTTAATCACACAAGCAGGGGCGGATAGAGTTGTTACTGTAGATTTGCACGCTGGACAAATTCAAGGTTTCTTTGATATTCCTGTAGATAACCTTTTTACAACCCCATTATTTGCAAGACATATTAAAAAAAAAATTAAAAGTAAAAATATAATTTGTGTTGCGCCCGACGTAGGAGGAGTTGAAAGATCAAGAGCCTTAGGTAGAATTTTAAATGTAGGACTTGCAATTGTTGATAAAAGAAGACCTAAGCCTGGTCAATCACAAGTCATGAATGTCATTGGAGATGTGAAAGGAAAAACTTGCATAATCGTTGACGATATAATCGACTCTGGTGGAACAATCGTTAATGCAGCTAAGGCACTTAAACAAAGAGGTGCCAAAGATGTATATGTTTACATTTCTCATGGTGTCTTAAGTGGAGATGCTGTGAAATCTATTAAAAATTCTCCAATCAAAAAACTTGTAATTACAGACACAATTAATAATGAGAATAAAGTAAGATCCGCAAAAAATATTGAAATTTTGTCAATTTCTAACTTAATGGGTGAAGCAATTAGAAGAATTTCAAATTCTACATCTGTTTCATTTTTGTTTAAATAATTTACTTGTTTTATTAACTAACTTGAGTTACAACGCTTTTTCTCTATGAATACGATTGATGCAAGTTTAAGAAATACTAAAACTTCTGGTGAGGTAAATAAACTAAGATCAGAAGGTAATGTTCCTGGCATAGTCTATGGTGGAAAATCTGAAACTCAAAAAATATCTATTTCAAAAAAATTATTGAAAAATCTTATTGAGAAAGAGAACTTTTTATCAAGTATATTAAATTTGAAAATTAATGGAAAAGATGAAAATGTTTTACCTAAAGAAATTTCTTACGATATATTAACTGATGATCCAATCCATATTGACTTTTTAAGAATCGTAAAAGGTTCAAGCGTCATAATTGAAATACCGGTAAATTTTATTAATACAGAAAAATCTCCTGGTTTGAAAAGAGGTGGTGTATTAAATATAGTTCGTAGAAAAGTTGAACTTAAATGTCCATCTGAAAATATTCCAAGTGAACTGGTTGTTGATTTAGATGGAGTTGATATAGGACATTCTTTTAAAATTTCTTCAATTAAACTTCCTGAAAATGTTGAACCAACTATTCGTGGTAGAGACTTTGTGATCGCAACTGTAGCAGCACCAACAGTTATTAAAGAACCAGAAAAACCAGCAGAGACAGAGGAAGGAGCAGAAGGTGCGGAAGCAGCTTCTACAACTGGTGAAGGGGCCACAGAAACTGGTGATGCAAAAGATGCTAAAGGGGCTGAGGGTGAGAAAAAAGAAGCTGATAAAAAAGAGGACCCAAAAAAAGGTCAGCCTGAAAAAAAATAATTTACAATTGAAGAATTTAATTAAATAATGTTACTTTTTGTTGGACTAGGAAATCCTACACCGAATTCTGAAAATAATAGACATAACATCGGTTTTAAAATTATTGATGCAATAAATAATAAATTTAAATTATCAAAACAAAAACCAAAATTTAAAGGACTTCTTACAACTGGAAGTATCAATAATAAAAAAGTTTATGCAATAAAACCTCTAACCTTTATGAATAATTCAGGAATATGTATCAGAGAATTAATGGAGTACTTTAAAATTGATGTAGAGGATGTAATTGTTTTCCATGATGATTTAGATATTGATTTTGGGAAAGTTAAAGCAAAGTTTGGGGGATCAGATGCAGGTCATAATGGTATTGCCTCAATTGATAAGTTTATAGGAAAAGAATATTCAAGAGTTAGAATTGGTATTGGCAAACCAAAAAATAACATAGCAGTAAATGACCACGTCCTGAAAGATTTTGACGAAGATGAGAAAACAGAACTTGAATCAATAAAAGAAAATATCACAGATAATTTATCAATTCTCATTGAAAAAAAACTGGACTTATTTTCAAGTACCGTAAACAATAAATAATTAAATGGGTTTTAAATGCGGTATCGTAGGTTTGCCCAATGTTGGAAAATCAACTTTATTTAACGCATTAACAAATTCTACCAAAGCACTTTCTGGAAATTTTCCTTTTTGCACAATCGAACCTAATGTTGGCATGGTGCCTGTTGTAGACACAAGGCTCGATAAACTTGTTCAGATTTCAAAATCCAAAAAAAAAATTTATACAAGTATTACTTTTGTGGACATCGCCGGACTTGTAAAAGGAGCCTCGAAAGGTGAAGGTTTAGGAAATAAATTTTTATCCCATATAAGAGAAGTTGATGCGATTATACATCTTTTAAGATGTTTCGACTCCACTGATATTCAAAACGTTAATCCTAACGTTGATCCAATTAGAGATTTAGAAATTATAGAGACTGAAATGAAATTAGCAGATTTAGAGTCAATTCAAAAAAGAATTGATAAAAAAAATAAGAAAAATTTGAATGAAAAAGAATTTGAATTACTTAATCAAGCATTAGAATTAATTAATAATGATAAGCCAATTGATAACTTAAAGCAGAATTTCGATAAAAATGAAATATCCTCTTCTGGTCTTCTCTCATTAAAACCAAAGTTATACGTATGCAATGTTGATGAAGACAGTATACAAAATGGTAATAGATATACTGAACAAGTAAAAAAATCTGTAAATATGGAAAATGTTTTAATTATATCAGCTGATATCGAAAACCAAATTAATCAATTAAATAATGATGAAAAAGAAAATTTTATGAAGGTTATGGGAATTAAAACAACAGGTTTAAATAACCTGATTAATAAAGGTTATAAATTGTTAGAATTAAATACTTTTTTTACGTCAGGCCCTGAAGAAAGTAGAGCTTGGACAATTGAAAGAAATAGTTTAGCGCCCACTGCCGCAGGAAAAATACATACAGATTTTGAAAAAGGTTTTATTAGAGCGGAAACTGTTTCTTATGATGATTTTTTAGATAATGATGGCTGGGTCAATTCTAAAAATAATGGTAAAATGAGGTTAGAGGGAAAGGATTATATTGTAAAAGACGGCGATATTTTAAACATTCGTTTCAACTCTTGACCATATTTTTTTCATACTAAAATAGACTAGCACAGTAAGTATGATCAAATAAACAATTGCTCTAAATCCTGTTTTGTGCCTTTGCTCTAAATGAGGTTCTGCAGTCCACATAAGAAAGCTTGTAACATCTTTTGCCATTTGTTCTTCGGTAGCATTTGTCCCGTCAGAATATTCTACGAGACCATCAGAAAGTTGTTTAGGCATCTTGATTTTGTTTCCATACATATACTTGTTGTAATAAACCCCATCATCTAGTTTTATATTTTCTGGTGGGTCTACATAACCTAATAAAACTGAGTATATATAATCTGCACCGCCTGCTCTTGCCTTCACTAAAACAGACATATCTGGTGGATAGGCACCTCCATTAGCTGATTTAGCTTCCTCTTCATTACTGTATGGCATTACAAATTTATCAGAAAGTTTCGCCGGTCTTGTAAACATTTCACCATCTTGATTTGGCCCATCAGTAATTTCAAAACTTGCAGCAATTGCTTTTGCTTCTTTTACAGAAAATTCTGGCCCACCTTTTTCAGACAAATTTCTATATGAAACATATTTTAAAGAGTGACAAGAAGCGCAGACTTCATTGTAAACTTGATAACCTCTTTGAAGTGAAGCTCTATCGAATTTACCGAATGGACCTTTAAAAGACCAGTCAGTTGTTAATAATTTACTTGTGTTTTCTGCAGATATTGAATTTGCAAAATTTGTATTCAAAATTAAGAGGAAAAAAAGAATTTTAAATATTCTTTGCACTATAACTTCTCTTTTCTTACATCTATATTTTTTGCCATCGCGAGATCTGCCGATCCTCCTAAAACTGGACTCGTAATACTTAGAGGTAAAGGTGTCGTTTTTTCAATTTTGCCCAAAATTGGAAGTATTAACAAAAAGTGTAAAAAGTAATATGCAGTAGCTACTCTTGCAATTAATAAATATAATCCCTCTGCTGGCATTGCCCCTACATAACCTAATATTAAAACATCGATTACAAGTATCCAGTAAAATTGTTTATATAACGGTCTAAAAACTGCTGATCTTACTTTTGAAGTGTCTAACCATGGTAATGCCGCTAAAATAAATATCGCTGATAACATCGCAACAACTCCTAAAAGCTTATCAGGAATTGATCTTAAGATTGCATAAAATGGTAACAAGTACCACTCTGGTACAATATGAGCTGGGGTTACTAACGGGTTTGCTTCTATATAATTATCTGCGTGCCCAAGAATGTTTGGCGAATAAAATACGAAAAAGGCAAATACAATCATAAATAATAGTAATGCAAATAAATCTTTTATTACAATGTATGGATGGAATGGCACAGTATCTTTAGAGGGCTTTTGAATATCTATACCAACTGGATTATTGTTACCTGGAACATGAAGTGCCCATATGTGTAAAACAACCAGACCCAAAATCAAAAAAGGTATAAGATAGTGTAGTGTAAAAAATCTTGTCAATGTTGGATTGTCCACTGAGTAACCACCCCATAACCATGTAGTTATACTTTCTCCAACTAAAGGAATGGCACTAAACAAATTAGTAATAACTGTAGCTCCCCAAAAACTCATTTGTCCCCAAGGTAATACATAACCCATAAAAGCTGCGGCCATCATTAATAAGTAAATCATAATTCCCAAAATCCATATAATCTCTCTTGGGGCTTTATAAGACCCATAAAACAATGATCTAAATATGTGAATGTAAACTGCTAGGAAAAACATTGAAGCTCCGTTTGCATGAATATATCTTATGAGCCATCCATAGTTTACGTCTCTCATAATGTGTTCAACGCTACTAAAAGCTAAGTCTGCATGAGCTATGTAATGCATAGCCAAAACAAGACCTGTTATAATTTGAGTAATTAAACAAAACGTTAAAATACCCCCAAACGTCCACCAATAATTTAAATTTTTAGGTGTTGGGTAATCTGTTAAATGATTTGCTAGAGTAAGCAAAGGTAATCTATCATTAAACCATTTTCCAAATTTTGATGATGGTGTGTAATTGTGATCGCTCATTTTAACCTATCTTAATCGTGTTACTGTTTACAAATTCGTACTTTGGAATTTCTAAATTGGTTGGGGCTGGACCTTTTCTTATTCTTCCAGATGTATCATAATGTGAACCATGACATGGGCAAAACCAACCGCCATATTCACCTTTGTCACCAAGTGGCACACATCCTAAATGAGTACAAACACCCAACATAACTAACCACTCTGGATTTTTTGCTCTGTCCTCATCTTTCTCAGGATGTTTTAAATCAGAAATGTTTACGTTTCTTGCTTCGTTAATTTCATTTTCTGTTCTTCTTTTTATAAATACAGGTTTGCCTCTCCACAAAACAGTTACCGACTGGCCTGGCTGCAAACTGCTTACATCTACTTCTGTGCTAGCAAGAGCCTTAACCGAGGCATCTGGGTTCATTTGATCAATTAAAGGCCATGCAGCAGCGCCCGCACCAACTGCTCCTACAGCAGCTGTAGCTGTAAAAATAAAGTCTCTTCTATTAGGTTTTTTTTCGTCTGACATTAATACTTAATTTATTTATTATATGATTTCATATAATATAAAAGTGGAATTTTTCTATAGCAAGAATGACACATAATAAGACAAAATTAACAGCTAAAATTGCTCTCTATCAGCCTGACATTCCTCAAAATACTGCATCCATAATAAGAACTTGCTCATGTTTGGGTGTAAAATTGGAGATTATTGAGCCATGTGGCTTCACTTTTCATGACAAGCGTTTTAGAAGAGTGGTAATGGACTATTTAGATGAAAAAATGATTAAAATTTACGAGAATTCAGATCAATTTTTTGAAGCAAAGAAAAATTCAAGAGTGGTTTTAATGACTACAAAAGCTAAAGATTCGATCAAATCATTTAAAATAAAAAAAAATGATACTTTTTTATTTGGTAGAGAAAGTGCAGGTGTACCAAAGAATATTCATCATGAAGTAGACAAAAGAATAAAAATACCTATTCTTAAAAAAAAAAGATCACTAAACTTATCGACCACTGTATCTATGGTGGTGTCAAAATTAATATTATAGTCAAATTAATCTATGGAAGAAAATATTAGAAAAAAATTAGCGCGAAATTGGTTTTTAACAATTCAAGAATTAATTTGTCACGAAATTGAGAATATTGAAAATGGATCTTCATATTTTAAAACTAAAGTATGGTCTAGAAGCGAAACAAAAGATGAGGGAGGTGGAAAATCAAAGCTTCTTAAAAATGGAAATATTTTTGAGAAAGTAGGTGTAAATTTTTCTGAAGTATATGGCAATTTTTCAAACGAATTTAAAAAAAAAATTCCGAGATTTAACAACAGTAAAAATTTTTGGGCATCAGGAATATCAATTGTTATGCATATGAAAAATCCTTATATCCCAGCAATGCATTTTAATACGAGATACATAATTACAGATCATGGATGGTTTGGTGGAGGTATGGATTTTACTCCTTGCTTTAAAGACTCAGCGCTAGAAAAAATTGTTGAGAAAAAATTAAAAATGATGTGCAATAAACATGGAAAAAACTATTACAAAAAATATAAAAAATGGTGTGATGATTACTTTTATTTACATCATAGGAATGAACCGAGAGGAATTGGAGGAATATTTTTTGATTATAAGAAGGAAAATTGGGACAGAGATTTTGCTTTTGTAAGAGACGTAGGTATAACTTTTTCATATTTATTTAAAGAAATAATTGCAAAGAAATTTAAAAAAAGATGGAAAAAAAAGGACAAACTAATCCAAAATAAAAAAAGGGGTAGGTACGTTGAATTTAATTTGCTACATGATAGAGGTACAAAATTTGGATTACAAACTGGGGGAAATGTAGAAGCTATTTTAATGTCTTTACCTCCCACAGCTAATTGGGAATAAATTAATTTATGAAAGAACCGATAACTGTTAATGGATTAACTAAACTTAAAGAAGAATTAGTTTTTTTAAAAGAGAAAAAAAGACCAGAAATAGTATCTGCTATTTCGGAAGCTAGATCACATGGTGATTTAAAAGAGAATGCTGAATATCATGCAGCTAAAGAACAACAGTCACATAACGAAGGTCGTATTCAGCAGATTGAGGATATTATTGCAAGGGCAAATGTTATTGACGTAACTAAAATCGAAAATATTGGAAAGGTAATATTTGGTTCAACTGTTTACCTAAAAGATTTAGATTCTAATGAAAAATTAACATATAAAATTGTTGGCAAAGACGAAGCTGATCTTAAAAAAAACCTAATTTTTTTTCAATCACCAATAGGAAAAGGTTTAATAGGAAAAAATAAAAATGATTTAGTTGAAATAAAAACTCCTTCTGGTGAAAAAAATTTTGAAATTGAAGATGTCAAATATCTCTAATTAAGAAGAATTTTCTTAATTTCTTCTTTGGAGATTTTAAAATTATTATCAACCCAAAGTGTCTCTAGTTCTTTTAGTTTTTTTCCAATTTTTTTTCCAGGTTTATAATCAAAATTTTTAATTAAAAAATCAGCGTTATAAGGAAATTTCGGCAAATCTGTTTTTTTAGTAATTTTAATCAGATCATTGAGTGTTTTCTCGTTTTTATGAAAAATTAATAATTTCAAAGTTATAAGGTCTAAAAGACTTTCTTTTTCACCAAAATATATTCTTTTTTTCAACTCTCTATCAAAAAAACTTTTCTCTAAACTCATTTGATAATTATCGTGAATATAAAGAAGTCTCTGTTTATCTTGGTTAGAAAAATTGAACTTATAAAGTATATAATTAATACTATTTAAATCTTTGATCATCATAGCACTTAACAATACAATGAAATTCTTGTTTAATTGTATTTCCTCAATTAGAAGTTTGTTTTTGTCAGTTAAAAATGAGGTATTGTTTAAACTTGGAAAAACAAGTTCAAGAATTTCTTTTGAAAATTCGTCCTTTTTTAGATTTATGAACCCTTTGGAAAAAATGATCTTTTTTAATTCATCTATTAATCTTTCTTTAGAGATTTTAAGCAAGCCATCTAAATTTTGTTTGATAATTTTTTTTATTTTCGGTTCGTGGTCTTTTTTTGAATAGTTTAAGAAAAATCTTATATATCTGAGTATTCTAAGGTAATCTTCTTTAATACGTTTTGACGGATCTCCAATAAACGTGACACAACCATTTTCTAAATCTTTTCTTCCATTAAAGGGATCAAACACTTCACCATAAACATTCGAGTATATTGAGTTAAAAGTAAAGTCCCTTCTCTCCGCATCTTCTCTCCAATCTTTTGAAAATAATACTTTCGCGTGTCTTCCATCAGTAGATATGTCCTTCCTTAAAGATGTAATTTCAAATTTCTTATCATCAATAATTGCAGTTATTGTTCCATGATTTTTTCCGGTCTCGTAAAAGGAAATATTATTTTTTTTTAATGATAGTATAACCTCGTCAGGATTTATGTTTGTTGCTAAATCAATATCATCCACTAATTCATGGCAAAAAATCTTCCTAACACATCCTCCTACATAATAAATATCGCTTTCATCTGAAAAAGACTTAATTGCATCAAATATTTTTTTTACTGGAAAATTTTTCTGAATATCCAATGTATTCTTTTTAAATAAATCGTTTTTACTGTGGTTAAAAAAGTTATTAATTAGTTTAAACATAACTGGCTGGGGCGCTAGGATTCGAACCTAGGAATGGCGGTACCAAAAACCGCTGCCTTACCACTTGGCTACGCCCCAAAATTAAATTCTTATAACACAACTAATCAAAAATTATATAGTTTTAGACATTACAGACCAATATTTTTTGTATTTATTGGTGAATAATTTAGACGCATTTAGTAAGTTTTTTTTAGACTTGAAATAGGCAATAAAGCTAGAACCAGACCCTGTCATTCTTACAAATTCTATCCCTTTTAAGCTTTTCAAAAAAAATAGTGGTTTGCTAATATTTCTAAATTTTTTTAATACAATTGGTTCCAAGTCATTCTTTTTATTATTTAATTTAAGCAAATTTTTTTTGTTTGGTGGTATTTTCTTTGAAAATTTTTTAAATTTTGAAAAAATATATTTTGTAGAACATCCAATTTTTGGTTTAAATATAAGCAAATGATAACTTAATCCTTTTTTTAATGGCTGAATTGAATTGTTTGAGTTCAAAAAAATTGGACCCTTATATAACCCTATTTTTACATCGTTACCTACCATCTCACAAATCTCTAAAATTTTTTTTTTATTTAAAATTATAATTTTCCTTTTTAAAAAAAATTTTAGAATTGAAGCGGCATTCATAGAACCACCGCCCATACCTGATTTTTGAGGAATATTTTTTGTAACTTTTATATAGTATTTTTTTTTAATTAGTCCTTTCTGGTCTAAAATTTTAAGCAAAGTAGAAATAGAATTTTTTTTACTTATCCCTTTAGAGAATTTACCGTCAAATTTTATAAAATGTTTTTTACGATTAATTGTCGATATTTCTATTCTATCATGTAGATCAATAAAGCTAAAAAGAGACTGAATTCTATGAAATTTTTTTTTTTTTGAAACTACGTTTAAAAAAAGATTAATTTTTGCAAAAGACTTTATTACTTTTCTGTGCATGTAAAATTTAGGTTTTTTCTATACCATAGATAATCTTTTTTTTAACATTAATTTTCATTTCATCGTCTGTTTCTTCTAAATTTAATACATTGTTCCAAAAATATCTTGCTTGTATTTTTCTATTTAACATCCAAAGTATGTCTCCGTAATGATCATTAACTATCGGATCATATGGCATTAATTCTACAGCTTTCTTCAAATATTTTTCTGCATTTTCAAAATCGTTTATTAAATAATATCCCCATCCCAAAGAGTCGGTTATATAAGGATCATTCTTTCTTAAATCATATGCTTCTTTTAACATTTCCATTGAAAGTTCAATTTTATAGTTTCTCTCCAACCAACTATATGCAAGGTAATTTAATACGTAAGGATTTTCTCGAGTAATTTTTAAGGACTCTAATAAATCTTTGTCAGCAGTTTCGTAATCTCCAATCCTTTCAAAGCTGCCTCCCCGCCTGTATAAAATATCAGCATAAGCTTTTGATCTATTGTCTAACAAATCTAATAATTTAGAGTAAATTTTTATCGCCTCGTCATATTTTTCAAAACTTTTGTAAATTCCACCCATGTCATACAAAATTTTAATATTATTAGTTTTTAACCCATCAAATTTTTTTTCTAAAAAATCGAGTGCTGCTGTTTCATTTTCCTGTTTTTTGATAATTGAAGATTTTTTTTTATTTTTATACCAACTAAAAATAAGATCTTCCTCTGAAATAAAATTCAATGATTTTAAAGCTAAATCGAATTTTTTATTACTTATATAATTTTCAGCTAATAAACTATTATTAAAATTAAATTCAGGATTTAAATAATTTGATAAATGAATATAGAAATTTGACTTTTTATACAGCTCTTGTGAAGAATATAAGTTAGAAATCAAAAACAAAAATTCAGATATGATATGATTTTCATTTTTACATGAGAACGCTGAAGTAACTTTGTCGTATCTTTTATTTTCAATCCACTGTTTTGCTTGAGCAATTAAAATGCTGCTATTGGTATAATCAATCTTATTTTGTAACTCGTTTATTTTATTAAAATCTTTGATTTGAGCTAAATAATTAATATAGAAAAAAATATACCTTGAAAAATCTTCAGTATCTTTAATCACAAGCTCTTCAAATAAAAGATTTGTGTTCTCTTTGCCTAAGTAACAAGACTGAAAAATCTTTTTTATTTTATCTATTTGACCGAATTGGACATCTTCGTTTTTGTCCATCTTTTTAAATATGATTGTATCTAGATAATCTTTTAATGTCTCTTTGATGATAAGCTCAAGAGTATCGAGCGGAACTTCATCCATTTGTTCTAAGGTTAACATCGCATTTGAAAAATCTTTTTTGTTTATCGAATTAAGAGCTAACAGCACTTTTGCCTCAAAAAAATTTTTTTCGTTAGCTTTTAATTGAATAGCTTTATTAAAAGCGATATCAATTTTATTGTTTAAAACTAACGAGATAAGATAATTTTCCAAATAACTCTCATGAGTTTTAACAAGAGTCTTTGTGTTATTTAAATATTTTAACGAATCTTTATCGTCTTGATTATTAATGGATATTATTGCTGAAAAATAATTTGATAAATACTTGTGGTTGAATTCAATATTTTCAGTTGTTTTAGCGTAGGAAAAAGTTTGATATAAAAAAATTATCAAAAAAAAACAAATTTTTTTCATACTTAAAGAATATGATTTTTTTTTTTAAATAAAAGAAATAAAATGCAAAAATACAACTTTATCAAATCTGCTTTTAACTTCTCAAATGCTCCTATTAAAAGATTTGTGAAAATCGAAAAAAAGGAGGATTTACTTAAAAAACTTAAGGATGAAATCTCTAATATTGAAAATTGCACTCTAAAAAATAATTCAAACAATCTTGTTTTTGCTGATGGTGATCATGACAGTAACATTATGCTGATAGGTGAAGGCCCTGGTCAAAAAGAAGATGAACAGGTAAAACCTTTTGTAGGCGACGCAGGCTTACTTTTGAATAAAATGTTAGCGGCAATTAATATTAAACGAAATAAAGTTTATGTAACAAATATAGTAAATTACAGACCACCTGAAAATAGAAAACCTAATGAGGTTGAGATTAATACTTATGCTCCTTTTATAAAAAAACATATTTCAATTATAAACCCTAAATTGATTATATTGCTTGGAAGCACTGCGATGGAGGCCTTTTTTGGAAATAAAGAGAAAATTTCCAAATCAAGAGGAGTTTGGAAAGAATTAATTGTTAATAATAAAACTTATTTAACTATGGTTACCTTCCACCCTGCTTATTTGTTAAGACAGCCTGATCAAAAAAAATTTTCTTGGGCAGATTTAAAGGAAATAAAGAATAAAATTGAAGAATTGAAAATTGGAATATAAATCTCAAAAAAATGTTGCTGGAGTAGATGAGGTCGGTAGAGGTAGTCTTATTGGGCCTGTATATGCCGCGACGGTAGTCTTTAAAAAAGGTTTTGATAAAAAGAAAGTAAAAGACTCAAAAAAATTATCTCCTAAGAAAAGAGAATTTTTGGAAAACTATATAAAAAAAAATTCTTATTGGGCTATTGGGACTGCCTCAAAGAAAGAAATTGAGAAAATTAATATTTTAAACGCATCTCTTTTGGCAATGAAAAGATCAATTTTAAAATTAAAATTCAAACCTAAAATTGTAAAAGTTGATGGAAATAAAAAACCTAATATTAATAACCTAAATATAAAATCAGTTGTTAGAGGTGACCAGAAAATTCCAGAAATTTCTGCAGCATCTATTTTAGCAAAAGTTTCAAGAGACCGATTAATTAAAAAAATGTCAAAAAAATTTAAAGCATATTTGTGGGATAAAAATGTTGGCTATGGAACTAGAGATCATCTTTCAGCAATTAAAAAATTTGGAATTACAAAACATCATAGAAAAACATTCAAACCAATACACAATATATTGAGTCCCAAATAATCGAAGGCACAATTAATCAAAATTAATTCAATCATGAGTTGACCTGGACTCCGACCTAGAGTCTAATTGTTTCTTTTAAAATGAGTGAGTTAGATTTAAACAACAAAATTATTAACGGAGACAGTCTTAAAGAATTGAAAAGAATTCCAGATGAGACTTTCGATTTAGTTTTTGCAGATCCGCCTTACAACCTTCAACTAAAAAATAAACTAACTAGACCAGATAGATCAAAAGTTAATGCAGTAAATGATAAATGGGATCAATTTGAAAGTTTTAAGAAATATGACGAATTCACATATGCGTGGTTAAGTGAGTGTAAAAGAATTTTAAAAAAGAATGGAGCAATCTGGGTTATAGGAAGTTATCATAATATATTTAGAGTTGGTACAGCTATTCAAAATTTAGGGTTTTGGATTTTAAATGATGTAATTTGGAACAAAAAAAATCCAATGCCAAATTTTAGAGGGACAAGATTTACTAATGCTCATGAAACTTTAATTTGGGCTTCAAAATCAGAGAATTCAAAATATACTTTTAATTATCAATCATTAAAATGTTTGAATGATGATTTACAAATGAGATCTAATTGGTATTTGCCCATTTGCAATGGAACAGAACGTTTAAAAAAAAATGGAAAGAAGGTTCATTCTACACAAAAACCAGAAGCTTTACTTCATAGAATTTTATTAGCAACTTCGAATAAAGATGATTTAATTCTTGATCCATTTTTGGGATCAGGCACAACTGCAACGGTTGCAAAAAAATTGAGTAGAAATTATTACGGTATAGAAAAAGAAAAATCCTATTTCAAAGCTGCCGAACAAAGATTGAAAAATACAAAACCAATAGAAGATCATTATTTAGATACACTTAAAAACAATAAATCCAAACCAAGAATACCTTTTGGTTCACTGGTTGAATTGGGAATAATTAAGCCTGGCACTATTATTTTTGATAATAAAAAGAAAATCAGTGCAAAAATTATGGTTGATGGGAGTATCAAACATGCTCAAACTGAAGGTTCAATTCATAAGGTTGCAGCTACAATTTTAGGAGCAGAAAGCTGTAATGGATGGACTTATTGGCATTGCGAATTAGGAAATACTTTCGTGCCAATAGATAATTTAAGACAAAAATTCTTGTCAAAAAGTTACCTATAAATTTTTCCTAAATAACTTTCTAAAAACTTTTTATTTTTTACTAATTTTTTTAAAAAAATATTTCTAAGATATACAGTTAAAGGATTTGATAGATGAAAAGCAAACTGATTCAATTTTGATCTATTATTTACCATTTTTGTTTTATTAACCCTATTTTTAAAAAAGTTAGCATTGGAATTATTTTCTATACTAACAAATAGTTCATGTGCGCCCTCTATAGACTGAGATGCGCCTTGAGCAAATGATGGTGGAAAAGCAAAAAAAGCATCTCCTATTAAATAAATGTTCTTATTTTTTACTTCAAAAAAATTATCACTAACAAACACAGGAAATATTTTTAATTCTTTTAGATTATTAAAAAATTCTTTGTTCTCTTGAGGAATATTTTCCAAAATTTTTTGTATAAATAATTTATCATTAAACAATGAGTAATTTTTCTGTTCGTCTGCTGAAAGTTTATATTTC